>JAIXNA010000160.1:1901-2570 GCA_020328135.1 Candidatus Endomicrobiellum dinenymphae | reverse complement strand
TTAAAAGAAAGTATTGATAGTAATAGATTAAATCGTTTTAAACAGCTTATAAAAGAAAGATTTACAGATGAAGTATTGATTAAACTATTAGAATTGTTTGAAAGCCGAARGCGAGATGCGGAAATAAATGATTATGTTACAGATAATGCCGATGTTCCTACCATATTTGAATATGTGATTGGCATAATTTGGTATAAACTTAGCGAGCAGAAAGGCAATATATTAAAGTACATGAACTTATCTCTTGATGCAGATTTACTGCCAAAGAGTCATGCAAATGGCGCAATGCCGGATATTGAATATTATTACGATAAAACAGATGTATATCCTGCTCATTCTATGTTGCTTGAAGCTACTCTGACTAATGATTTAAATCAAAGACGGACTGAAATGGAACCAGTATCAAGACATCTTGGCGAATACTTGTTAAAACATAAAAATGAAAGAGCGTACTGTGTCTTTCTAACGAATTACTTGAATACTAATGTTATATCTGATTTTAGAGGCAGAAAAACGCACACATACTACTCTTCGGACGGCAAGAATTCTGTTGATGGTATGAAAATTATTCCGTTACAGACAGAGGAATTAAAAACTATTATCTCTAAAAAACTCCTGTATAAAAATTTATATTCTATTTTTGATAAAGCGTACAAATCAAATATAAAA
>JAIXNA010000160.1:0-1891 GCA_020328135.1 Candidatus Endomicrobiellum dinenymphae | reverse complement strand
CAAATTCAACATAATGATTATTGTATGAGAATTTTACCTATGACAAAAATAACAACTTACGATTTTATCGCATCCAATACAAGAAAGACCGTATGGCTTATGATTCTGTTTCCGATAAGTCTTGCTGCAATAGTTTATCTGGGTATTTTATTTGTAAGTCTTGCTCAAGCTGCTGATATCTCCAACAGTGTTTCTAAATTGTCCATTTTGACAATAGCAAATCAAACGGCAATATATGTTTTGCCTATAGTGTCAGCTATAGCAATTCTATGGATTTTGATAAGTTATTATGCCGGACAAAACTTTATTTTGTCTATTGCCGGAGCGGTTGAGCTTACAAAACAAAACGCTCCTAAAGTAGTAAATATTGTTGAAAATATAGCTATAACTGCGGGGCTTCCTATGCCAAAAGTTTACTCTATAAACGATGAAGGACTAAATGCTTTTGCAACAGGAAGAGATCCTGAGCATTCTTGTGTAGTTTTAACAAAGGGCATCATTAACAAATTGGAAATACCTGAACTTGAAGGCGTTATAGCCCACGAGATGGCGCATATAGGCAACAGAGATATAAGACTTATGCTTATAATGGTTGTATGCATAAGTTTTGCAACCGTAGCTGCAGAAATACTTTTACGCTTTGCATTGACTACAAGAACAAATAGTTCTAAAAACAATAAAGCAGTTGGGATCCAAACTCTTTTATTTGTTTTGGCTGTATCTTTGTACATGTACGGATGTTTAGTTGCGCCTCTCATAAAACTTGCGGTATCTCGCACAAGGGAATTTCAAGCTGATGCAACAGCGGCATTAATAACAAGAAACCCCCAGGGCCTTATAAGCGCTTTAGAGAAAATTTCCGGAAATTCTATGGTAAAAAAACTTAACGACAAACAAACAATGTCTCCTATGTGCATAGCAAATCCTTTAACCGCAAAGAAACAAAAGTCTCTTTTTGCAAAAGTTTCAGGACTTTTTGCGACACATCCGCCTATTGAAGATAGAATAAAAGCATTGCAGGCTATGGACGGATATAGAAAATAAAATATAGCGCAACTTAAAGTGATTTGACTATGGTCGCCAGCGCGTACTGAAACTCGCTCAACAAACTAGATGCTATGTATGCTAAAATCAAAAAAGCTTAAGAATGATAAAAAACGTTAAAGAGGATTATAATTATTGCTTTATTACATTAAATGTAAATATAATTAAGTATGTTTATGTTTAAGAACTATATAGCCGTATTATTGTCGCTATCAATTATATTATCTTCATGTAGTAAGGGTAACGACATTGGACGCGTATCTCAAACGAATGACTCGCCCCCCCCGTTGACTGACTCTCAAGACTCTACAGATGCCGAAGTAGAGAGTTTGTATCCCCTAACAGAAGACGAGAAGAGCGATTGCTCTGAAAATCCCTATTTGTCTCATTGTCCATGCATAGAACTCTCTACGCAAGAACAGAAGAGAGCTTGCGCTGACTCTTGCCTTAAATATCCTACTAAGCCGTATTGCAATATAAACCTGTATGATGAAGATGAATCTATAGACAACCGCAAGCAAGATAAACCTCAATCTTCGGGATGGTCAACTAAAACTTGGGTGATTGGAACTCTGGTTATTGCGAGTCTTGTTGTTGTGGGCGTTGCTGTTGTTTGGTATGTTTATGGGGGACGCGCTTATGATAAAATGCTGGGGATTGATAGAACTATTAATAGTTATCCTGTTAAGTTTCATATGTGGATAAGCAATCTTTTTAGACGCAAGAGGCATGGTTTTAAGCCTATTACAATTGGCGACCTTCCTTCGTTTATTCCGCCTCCTTCGCTTGAACCTCAGCCTTCGCTTTCAACTCCGCCTCAATCTCCGCTTTCTCAGACTGGGACTGA
>JAIXNA010000159.1 GCA_020328135.1 Candidatus Endomicrobiellum dinenymphae | reverse complement strand
ACCGTTTAAAATTTCAGGGAACTCCGTAACATCAGATATTTCACGACATTCAATAGAATTTTCTTTTAAAGTTTTTGCCGTCCCTCCGGTGGAATATAATTTCCAGCGGAGGGACGGCAAAAACTTTAAAAGAAAATTCTATTGAATGTCGTGAAATATCTGATGTTACGGAGTTCCCTGAAATTTTAAACGGTAGAGTTAAGACATTAAATCCAAAAATTCACGGCGGTATTCTTGCAATTAGAAACAACAAAGAACATGCGGAGCAGTTAAGGCATTACGATATAGAAACGATAGACATGGTTGTTGTAAGCTTGTATCCCTTTGAAGCGACTATAAACAAAATACCAAAACCTGAAAATAAAAATATAGATCAAGACGTAGTAGAAAATATCGATATTGGCGGGGTTGCTCTTTTGAGAGCGGCGGCAAAAAATTATAAAGACGTTGTTGTTATATGCGACGTGAATGACTATAGCGTTGTTGTTGAAAATCTAAAAAATAACTCTGTTACGCAAGAATTAAAATTAACATTAGCGGCAAAAGCGTTTCGCCATACGGCATATTACGACTCTTTAATTTCAACCTACTTAACTTATGAAAAATTTCCGACGCAAGCGGCAATACCGCTTAAAAAGATTTCGGGATTAAGATATGGAGAAAACCCTCATCAAGAGGCGGCATTGTATTCAAATGGTATAGAGCAGAATAAGCCTGCTGTAATATCTGCAAAGCAGTTACACGGGAAGGAGTTGTCTTATAATAATTACTTAGATTTAGAAGCGGCATGGCGTTTAGCGCATGAATTTAATAGTCCCGCTTGCGCTATTATTAAGCACAATAATCCTTGCGGTTGTTCTGAAAGCGCGGATGTAAAAGACGCTTATTTAAAAGCTTTGTCTTGTGATCCTGTAAGCGCTTTTGGCGGAATAGTTGCTTTTAATAAAGCTATTGACGAGGATACGGCTTTAGAAATAAGCAAACTTTTTGTTGAATGCGTTATAGCTCCTGATTATTCTAAAGATGCTTTAAGTATTCTTATGAAGAAAAAAAATATCAGGCTTTTAGTACAAAAAGCGCCGCATAAAGAAGAAAAAAATGCTACAGAATATAGAATGATGTCTTACGGAATGCTTGCTCAAGACAGAGATAATCAGCTTTTAGCCGAAGTAAAATCTATGACAAAACGTCAGCCTACGGAGAAAGAAAGCGAGGCTTTGGATTTTGCATGGAAAATTTCAAAACATGTTAAATCAAACGCTGTTATTCTTGCAAGAGGCAGGCAGACTGTAGGTATTGGCGCAGGACAAATGAGCCGTATTGATTCTTTAAAAATTGCCGTCGAAAAAATGAAAGAAGTTAAACATGGACTAGATGAAAAAGCGTTTCCTCTTGTTTTAGCATCAGATGCTTTCTTTCCGTTTGGCGATGTAGTCGAAGCTTCTGCAAAAGTCGGCGTTACGGCGATAGTTCAGCCCGGCGGGTCAATGAGAGACGATGAGTCAATTAAAGCGGCAAATAACAATAATATAGCTATGATATCTACAGGGATGCGACACTTCAAACATTAATTCACAAACTTTGTAAATTCCAATAAGAGGTATCTGTTTATGAAAAAGATGACATTGGTTTTCTTTCTGTTGGCAGTGTTCGCAGTTGTTTCTTTTGCAGACGCGCGCGAAGATGATAAGCATGTCGTGATTACATATCGTTATACGCGCGACTTTAGATACTACCCGCGCGCGTTGGATTGTTATTGGGATTATGGATATGATGATCATTTCCGCTATTATCCTTACGGACGTTGTGGAACGTATTATTGCGCGCATGTCCTCAATTATTGGGGTTATGAACATTTCAGAAGAAAATTTGAAGCTGCTTTAACTGAAATCGAGCTGCTTGAAAAAAGAAAGGCAGAATCTGAAGCCGCAAGGCGACAAGTATCCAGAGTCAAAGTTATAGAGGCGATATTTTATAAACAGTTTACGACGGACACATCGCCAATTTCTATAGCGGAACTTACAGTACAAAATAAATCTGATTATTCTGTTACGGCGGTTTTTTTCAGAGGCAAAATTGTAACGCCTCAAACAGAAAAAGTTATCATTGATGATACTTTTAAATATGATATGCTAGAAGAGCTTCCAACCGGCGAGAAGAAAACTTACAATATCCCATTAAATGATTTTGGTCAATGGTCAAAAGTACAGCCTCCGGACCTAGTAAAATTCGAGGTTACGGTAGTAGGAATTGAAACCAGTGGCGGTGCGGTTTTAGTTACAGCTTTTTCAGAGGAAGACGGGCAAAGGCTAAGTAAATTAAAAAATAAATATCTTTATTAAAAAAGGTTGATGTAAATTTTTGCTAAAATACCCTGGAAGCGTCGCAGTTGAAAAAATAAGAGGCAAAAAGTCTCGATTTAGTATTGAAGGATATGTTGTTGTAGTACGAAAATTTGGAGGAAAACTAAAAATGAGAAAATACATAGTCTCAATGTTTTTAGTTTTAGTTCTATTTTGGCGCTTGTATTACAGGCTGTAGTCCATCCCTTAAGCAAATTAAAGCATCAGCGGAACAAGGAGATGCCGTTGCTCAGAATAATCTTGGAGTTATGTATGAGAATGGAGAAGGAGTCGAGAGAGATTATTCTGAAGCA
>JAIXNA010000158.1 GCA_020328135.1 Candidatus Endomicrobiellum dinenymphae | reverse complement strand
GCAGGGGCTTTAAAAGGAGAGAGTAAGCTCGCCCCATATTCCTTGAAGTTTGCTCTCTCCTTTTAAAGCCCCTGCAAGATTGTTTGCTTCTTCGCTAACTTGTTTGTTAAGACTAACTAGTTTTTCTAATTCTTTTTGCAATCCTGACATTTTCTCAGCTTCATATATTTGAAGGTTTTCAACTTTGTTTTTAAATTCATCGATTTTTGTTTTAAACGGAGCGACTACGCTTTCCAAAGAAATTTTACTTAAATCGATAATTTTTGAATTTTTATCTTCTAACACTTTTGACGCAATATTTTCAAACTCTATTTTGATATTATTGCTAAGTTGTGTTTGGTTAGTAATAACATCCGTTAAGTTGCTTATTTTTTGTTCTTTAGCGGCGTTATCTTTTGATACGGATAGATATTTTTTTACAAATAAGCAAGCGCCTACGGCAATACCAAGTAAGAATGTTAAAATTAAAACCAATATATTCATAAGTAATCCTCGATAAAGTCAAATCGCTTCAAGTTGCGCCAGCGGCGTCTTTGCGAGGAATGAAATAACGAAGCAATCCAGCATTGTTGTTATCTAGATTGTCGCGACTTGCAAACATCGCAAGTCTCGCAATGACGATGTGGTGTTAAAACTTAACAAAGCGCCTTAAAGCGATTTGACTTTATTATAGTTTTTTTGCTTATCGTATGACCGGGCATTCTACATAAAAAAAGCGGCTTTGCCAATATCGCTGTAGAGGCAAATATTGCAGTAATTCTTTTCTTTTCATCAGTAGATTTTTTATATGCTCCTATATAGCAAAATAATGAAAACGGATATCGACGGGACAAATAAACAGAAAAACAATAAGCCTTTTAAAGGCAAAGCGCCAAAACATAAATATCCTATCAGAGGAACGGCGATACATGGAAAAATCAGCGGTTGTCTAATATGTTTTTGTTGATTTTTATATATATTGTTTCTGCCGCTATGAAAAAGAAAATATGTCCAGCATAAAAAATAAGTTTGTAAGGAAAGATAAACTTTCAGAATGAACTGCGCCTTATGAAAATGCAACGATAAATTTTGGCGCAACATTGCAGAAACCAAAAAGCATAAGCCAAAAATAAGAAACATTACTCCATCTAGATAGATGCGCCGTAAAACACACTAAGGCAAAGCGCAAAATCGATACTATAATTGCCTAAAGAATACGAAGCAAATGAAGTTCAGCGGTAAGAAATTTTGATACCTTGAAAAGAACAGACAACATCTTGCTATATCTTAAAACTTATTTCCGGGACAAATTTCTTTATAGTTGCAATAGTTACAGAAAAAAGTGTTTCCGGTTAGCGTAAATTCTTTTTTGTCTTTAGGAATATTTTTTTCTATGTCTATAAGGTATTCATGCATATCTTTTGTTTCTGTTTCTACAGTGTTTGCAAATTTTGAAATCACAGAATCATTAACTTTAACGCTTTTTTCGTTGTATTGAGGATAAAGATAAACTATCATAGAGACGATATCTGTAGCATTTTTGTCAAAATGATAATTTGCCCAAAGCGAATAACCGGTGAGTTGCCTTGAATGCTTCTTCTCATCAGCTTTGCCAGTTTTCCAGTCTATGATATATATTTTATCGTCAATAGGAAATAAAAAGTCAACTTTACAAAAAGCTTTGAAACCGTTTATTCTTGTTTCGCCAAAACCGTCAGGTTCTATAACCCATTGCGAGCTTTGAGGAACGGCATTTCTTTCTATCCATGAAAATCGTGGACTGTTTAGAAAATTCTCTAATACACTTTTTATTTTTGTATAAATTTCTGAGGTAGAAATAATTTCGCCTTTGTAGTAATGCTCAAAAAAGGTCTTCGAGTTGCAATACTTTTCCGTCATATTGAAAGCATATTTAAAAAATTTATCCTTGTTTATTGGTTTTGCGCTTATTTGAAATCTTTTTAGTATATCCTTTATAATATCGTGCGCAATGTTTCCGGTTTCAAGCGGCTTAGATGTTAAACTTTTTAAAAATTGTATTTTTTCAAGCGGTATGTCTTTATTAAATTTTGCGTAATAGTCATAAAAATATTGTCGCTTGCAATTAGAAAATCTATCGTATCTTGATACAGACCACCCTAAAATATCAGTGTATTTAAACTTTTTTATATCGTTCATTTTCGTTATAACATCTCCTTATTTTTAAAAAACACAACATTCCTTGCTAGCTCATTCTACATTTCAGTTTTTACTGCGTGTACAAAAATATTGCTGTCTCGCCAGTTGGCAACAGAACAAAACAATAGCGCATCTGCTGATTTTAATATCCTCGCCTTTTAACAAATCTATATGATCAGACGTTTCAACATGTCTTAAGCTAAGGCAAATAAAAAATATTGATATCAATTAATAGCAATTTTTGCATCCGCGCAAATTTGCTTGGCTTTTGAAGTTAGCGTATCGCAAGTCGCTATATTTTTCATTAGACCTCTGTCGGATGTTGTCAGCGCGCAATCCATGCCGCGCTTTTGAATATCGATGCGCGCGTTACTTTTTACATTACAACTGCTTGCTCGCCAAAGATTTGTTCCCGCAAGACCAGCAACGATAACGTTACTAGCTCCGCCAAAAATAAAACTAAAACTACAGTTGTTAAAATTAGCTTTTAGTTTTATTTTTGTTATTTTTG
>JAIXNA010000157.1 GCA_020328135.1 Candidatus Endomicrobiellum dinenymphae | reverse complement strand
CTTGTGAAAGATGAAAGGATATTGCATTTTTTCTATGAGGTTTGTCAAGTCAATGCAAAACATCGCAACATGTTATGTGTTTGTCAAATTTAAGATATAAAACATTTACTAAATCCTTATGACTCTATGACTCTTAGCTTTTTCCTTGATTGTTGTTTTACAATTTTTATGTTTGATTCTGTTTGATTCAATTTGAAGGAATGAATCCTACAGGTTCTTTTAGATTGCTTGACTGCTGCTTGATTGATGTTATTTCTTTTTTGTGAGGTTTGTCGAAAAATCAAGGAATATCTTATATCTCAATTTGTCTAGCTCCTCAGCGCACTTCATTCCCTCCGCCTCGCACTCTTCTATGTCTATATCATATTGACACATTTCTTCCTGTTCTTTGTATATGGAGTTGTACTCTTCCAAATCCTTCGAGGACTTAAGTTTTTTGTAATTGGATGGCATGTGTTCCTCAACGCACGCTTTCGTCAAATTCTCGCACTTTTCGTACTTAGCCAAGCACGCTTCTTCCTGCTTATCTGCCAGTATCAACACATCTTTTTTCTTCTTCAGTTCATCTGCTTGCTTATCCAGTTCATCTGTTTTCTTCTTCAGTTCATCCATCTCTTTTTTATACCGATTATTTTCCTGCTCTGCTTTCTTATGTATCTGCTTTACCCGCTCTTTCGCCGCGCAAGTTCTTGATTATTGTCGCACGAACACAGTACAAAACTAAATACAGCTATAAGGATTAATGCCTTCTTGAAATTAATCATAGTTAACACTCTCATGTTTTTGTAGCGCAGGCTCTAAACCGTCTTTTTTGTCTTCTTTATGAGCCGTCAAATGCAACTGCCGTGGTTATATCAAACTAAAACTTTAATAATCAAACCTTAAAGTCAGACAAAGATAAAGGATAAAACGTTCGGCATAAAACATTTCGCCGCATTCCGGGCAAGAAACAAGATTAATCTCCACTGCAATCAAGGCTTCTTTTAACTCAAAGATTGCTAAGAACGCTTACTTGCGAAAAGCAATTCTGCCTCAAAAAATGCCCCTGGGGACATTCAGCTTCTCCTAAACTTGCAACTGCTATGTATAAATCCTGTCAAATTACACAAAAAGTTATCAAACATTCTTTATCGACAGTTTTGTGAAACTCTTCGCAAAACTTTTAATTACAAAGATTAGATTTTCACTGCGGCTTTTAGTTCGTCAACTTTATTTAGTTTTTCCCATGTAATAGCTTTACCATTTCTACCAAAATGTCCATAAGCCGCAGTTTGCGCAAAAATTGGTCTACGAAGATCCAAATACTCGGTAATTTCTTTTGGCGTAAGAGGGAATATCTTTTTTACAATTGGTTCTAGTACAGATCCTTGTACTTTCCCTAAATGATGCGTATCTATCATTACAGACACTGGCGCAGCCACGCCAATAGCATAAGCAAGCTGCACTGTGCATCTTTCTGTAAAACCTGCGGCTACTATATTCTTCGCGATATGCCTTGCCATATAACATGCGCTTCTATCAACTTTTGTAGAATCTTTACCTGAAAAAGCTCCGCCGCCATGCGCTGCCATTGCGCCGTAAGTATCAACTATTATTTTTCTTCCTGTAAGACCGGTATCCGCGGCAGGACCTCCAAACAAAAATTTTCCTGTAGGGTTTACGTATATTTTTGTGTTTTTATCAATTAATTTCCCGAGAACAGGCTTAATAATATTATCTAAAATTTCTTCTTTCGATTGCTTTGTTATGTGGTTGCCTGTTTTATCTAAAATTGCCTCCGTATGCTGGGTTGATAAAACAATAGTATCTATTCTTTTAGGCTTCCACTCAGCATATTCAACAGTAACTTGTGTTTTCCCATCGGGTCCCAAATATGGCAATATCTTTTTTTTCCTTACTTCTGCAAGTCTCATAGAAAGTCTATGCGCTAATGTTATCGGAAGAGGCATAAATTCAGGCGTTTCTTTACATGCAAACCCTATCATTAATCCCTGATCGCCTGCTCCTCCGGTATCAACGCCCATGGCAATATCTGGAGACTGCGTATTTATAGAATCCAAAATAGCGCACGTATTGTAGTCAAAGCCGAATGAAAGTCTATCATAACCTATTTTCTTTATTGCTTCTCTGATAACTTCTCTAGTATTAATCTTTGCCGTTGTGGTAATCTCGCCGCCGACAATAAGCAATCCTTTAGAAATAAACGTCTCACATGCGACTCTTGCTTTTGAATCCTGCTTTAAAATTGCATCTAAAATGGTGTCTGAAACTATATCGCATACTTTATCAGGATGGCCTTCGGTAACAGATTCAGACGTAAAAAAGTATCCTTGCTTAATCGCCATACAAATTTCCTCCGCCATATTTTTATAAATTTATGATACTTTATTTGTTAGAGTATTCCATCATTATAGAATCAAATAACGTTATGTTACTCGGTATTAGCGTATCGCTTCCTACAATTGTATTTGTTATTTTTACATTGTCGCCGACCTCTGAATTTTTCCATATTATTGATTTTTCTATGGATACATTGTTGCCCATCGTTACATTGTCTGAAATAACAGAATATGGTTCAATTACTGTGTTTTTCCCGATTACAACGTTATCGCCTACAAAACATGGCMCACAAATTTTAGCGCYCCTGTCAATTTTTGCGTTCGAGCTTATGTATTT
>JAIXNA010000156.1 GCA_020328135.1 Candidatus Endomicrobiellum dinenymphae | reverse complement strand
AACAAAAATTAATGTTTGAGGAAATAAAAAAATGTATAGAATCTTAATTTCAAACGACGACGGTATGAAGGGACTCGGACTTCGTCCTTTAATGAAGGAACTTTCTAGAATCGGTAGAGTTTGCGTAGTTGTTCCAAAAAATCAAATGTCCGGAACCGGACACGGTATAACGCTTGCCAAATACAAGAAAATTGAGAAAATTGAGAAAAATTTTTATACGCTTAGAGGCGGTACTCCTGCAGACTGCGTAAAATACGGATTATATTATTTTTTGAGAGGAGAAATAGATATAGTCGTTTCAGGCATTAACACATGTCCAAATCTTGGTCAAGATGTAATTTATTCAGGAACTGTAGGGGCCGCAAGAGAAGGGGCGCTAAGCGGAATTCCATCTCTTGCCGTCTCTGCTGCGGAAACGAATGCTACGGAATATGATCATGCTGCAATTGCAACAAGAGAAATTGTGGAAAAAATATTGAAAAGAAAAACTTTTTTTAAATATATTTGTTTAAACATCAATATTCCAAAAAACTACAAAGGTATAAAAGTCGTTCCTTTGGGAGTACGAGCTTACGATGAAAATGTTGAAACAGTAATAGACAAAAATGGGAATTTTTCGTATAAATTATCAGTAAGATATATTCCCGGACGTAAAAATAAAGGAACCGATGTAGATATGGTGGACAAAGGTTATATTTCTGTTACTCCATTACGAATGGATCAGACAGATTTTGCATTAATAAAAAAAATAAAACTATAGTCGGCCGTGTGAATTTTATGGAAAAATTTAAATTAGTATCTAAATTTAAGCCATCTGGCGATCAACCCCAGGCGATTGACGAACTTTATCATAATTATTTAACCGGTAAAAATTCGCAAGTTTTGCTTGGCGTCACTGGTTCGGGTAAAACGTTTGTTATGGCAAATATTATTGAAAAACTTCAAAAACTTACACTCATAATATCTCCAAATAAAATTTTGGCAGCGCAGACTTATGCTGAGTTCAAGTCTTTTTTTCCAAACAATGCCGTAGAATATTTTATATCTTATTATGACTATTACCAGCCCGAAGCATATATTCCTTCAAGCGATACGTATATAGAAAAAGATGCGTCAATAAATGATCATATAGACAGACTTCGCTTAAAAGCAATAACATCTCTTCTTGAAAGAAAAGATGTTATTGTAGTTGCTTCTGTTTCGTGTATATACAACATTGGTTCTCCAAAAGACTATCAAAACATGCGCGTTACAATAACTGTAGGACAAGAAAAACCTATAAAACATCTCTTAGCTGAACTTATTGCAAGTCATTATGAAAGAAATGAAGTGGAATTTATAAGAGGAAGATTCAGAGCAAAAGGCGACACTGTTGAAATTTTTCCTGCATATCTTGAAATCGCTATTAGAATTGAATATTATGGCGATATGGTTGAAAGTATAAAGGAATTTAATCCTATAACTGGAGAAGTTCTTAATAAAAAAAATAGGGCGTATATTTATCCTGCAAAACTTTTCGTCACAGATAAAGAAAAAATTGAAAACGCGTCAAAAACAATAAAGGAAGAATTAGACGAACGTATTGCCGTTCTTAAATCTCAAAACAAACTTCTTGAAGCTCAGCGTCTTGAACAAAGAACAAAATACGATATGGAGATGTTGAAGGAAACAGGTTCTTGTAATGGTGTTGAAAATTATTCAAGACATTTATCTGGAAATCCTCAGAGAACAAGGCCTACAACTCTTATAGATTATTTTCTGCAGGAAAATGATGATTTTTTAATGATAGCCGACGAATCGCATATATCTCTTCCGCAGATAAGAGGTATGTACGAGGGCGACAGGAGCAGAAAGCAAACACTTGTAGATTTTGGATTTAGACTTCCATCAGCCTTGGACAACAGACCTTTAAGATTTCCAGAATTTGAAACTCTTGTAAGAAAATTCATGATGGTTTCTGCAACGCCCGGGGTCTATGAGTTAGAAAGAAGCAAAAAACATATAGTGGATTTAATTATTCGTCCTACGGGACTTGTTGATCCGGAAGTTGTTATACGTCCCATTAATAATCAAATACAGGATTTAATGCAGGAAATACAAAAAATCACAAACAAAAATCAGAGAACTTTGGTTACTACGCTAACAAAAAAAATGTCAGAAGATTTGACGTTTTATTTAAAAGAAAAAGGCTTTAAAGTAGAATATTTGCATTCTGAAATAGATACTCTGGCAAGAATTGAAATACTTAAAAATCTACGACTTGGCAAGTTTGACGTTTTAGTCGGAATAAATCTCTTAAGAGAAGGCTTAGATTTACCTGAAGTTTCTTTGGTAGCTGTTTTAGATGCTGACAAAGAGGGATTTTTACGTTCAGAGCCAACTCTTATTCAGATTTGCGGAAGAGCGGCAAGAAACGTTGATGGACGGGTCATTTTTTATGCAGACACAACTACGGGTTCTATGCAAAGAGCCTTGACGGAAATGAATCGCCGTAGAAAAAAGCAGATTGAGTACAATAAAAAAAACAATGTTACGCCAAAAACAATCATTAAAGCAGTTCGCGAACTTGATGAATTTAGAAATTTGTCAAGTTCGCGAACTGCTTTAATGATTGTTTTTGGCGTAACATTGTTTTTTTTATTGTACTCAATCTGCTTTTTTCTACGGCGATTCATTTCCGTCAAGGCTCTTTGCATAGAACCCGT
>JAIXNA010000039.1 GCA_020328135.1 Candidatus Endomicrobiellum dinenymphae | reverse complement strand
TACGGCGGATTTGGTAAAGGTATTATGGGGCTTGTTCTTGTTGTCGAAGAGCTTTGCAAAGTTGACGGAGCAATTGCATTGTCTCTTGCCGCAACGGCGTTGGGAACTCTTCCTATTCTAATAGCAGGAAATGAAGAACAGAAGAAGAAATATTTACCAAACATTGCTTCAGGTAAAAAACTTGCAGCTTTTGGTTTAACAGAAGCCAATGCAGGTTCAGATGCAACAGGAATGACCACCGCTGCTGTTAAAGACGGCGATTATTACATACTAAATGGAACTAAATGTTTTATCACTAACGGCGGGGATGCTGAAACTTATACAGTTTTTGCAAAAACAAATCCTGCAAGAGGAGCAAGAGGAATTTCTTGCTTTATTGTAGAGAAAGGCATTCCTGGTTTTGAATTTGGTAAAAAAGAAAAGAAGATGGGTATAAAAGCATCTTCAACAAGAGAACTTGTATTCAACAATTGTAGAGTTCATAAAGATCAGCTTCTTGGAAAAGAGGGGCATGGTTTGATGATAGCTCAAGCGACATTAGATAATTCTCGTCCGGGGGTTGCCGCGCAGGCGCTTGGCATTGCGGCAGGCGCTTTAGATGAGGCAGTTGCTTATGCAAGAAAGAGAGTTCAATTTGGACAAGCTATCGCTTCTTTTCAAGGTATTCAACATATGCTTGCCGACATGGCAACAGAAGTTGAAGCCGCAAGAGCGTTGCTTTACGCTTCTGCAAGAATGATTGATTCAGGTAGAGAAAAGCGTACCAGCAAAGAATCTGCAATGGCAAAACTTTTCTGTTCGGAGGTTGCAATGAAAGTTACAACCAATGCGGTTCAAATATTTGGCGGTTATGGTTACTCTAGAGAATATCCTGTAGAAAAAATGATGAGAGATGCAAAAATTACGACTCTTTACGAAGGAACAAGCCAAATTCAGAAAAACGAAATTGCGTTAAATCTTATTAAAGAATTCGCCACCAAGTCCAAATAGCGAGGTGCAAAAATGCATATCCCTGTCTCCATTAGGCATGAGCCTACAATACCGGCTTTAAAAGTTGATTATGAAACAGATATGCTTAGAAGTAAAAGCGAAATGTTGGAGAAGAAAATGAACATAATTGTTTGTATTAAACAGGTGCCTAACACGACCGATGTGCAGATTGATAGTGAAACAGGCAGACTTAAAAGAGACGGCGTAGAATCTATAATCAATCCTTTTGACGAATATGCTATAGAAGAAGGTGTAAGAATTAAAGAGAGAGTCGACGGAAGAGTGATTGTTGTTACAATGGGACCTCCTCAAGCTGAGACTGTTTTAAGAGAAGCTATAGCAAAAGGCGCCGATGAGGTTGTTTTGGTAAGCGATAGAGCTTTTGGCGGAGCGGATACTTTGGCTACTTCTTATACTTTATCGTTAGCAATAAAAGCCATCGGAAGTTACGACATCATTATTTGTGGAAAACAGGCTTCTGATGGAGATACCGCGCAAGTTGGTCCCGGAATTGCAGAAATGCTCAATATTCCGCATGTAGCTTATGTAAAAAAAATAGAGTCTATCGATAATAAATCGATAAAAGTTGAAAGAATGATGGAAGACGGATATGACTTAATAGAAAGCCAAGTTCCTGTTCTTTTAACTGTGGTAAAAGAAATAAATGATCCCAGGATCGCGTCGCTTAAAGGTAAAATAATTGCTAAAAAAGCTGTTGTTAAGATTCTTGATGCTGCAGCTATTGGCGCTGATATTAAAAAAATAGGACTTAACGGGTCTCCTACACAAGTTATGAAGATATTTACACCGCCGCAGAGAGCCGGCGGAGAAAAATTTACGGGCGAAGCTCGTGATGTTGCCGCTGCTTTGGTTAAGAAATTGTCAGATATTGGCATTGTATGAAAAGACAAGATGTAAGATTAAGAGTTGAAAGAGAGTGACAGTTTTATTCGGGAGGGTTTTTTAGTTGACAAACAGTATAAAAGTATTAAATGATAAATGTTCTGGGTGCGGAATGTGCGCAAGCGCATGTCCTTTCGGCGCGATTTCTATGACTGAAAGACCTGAACATGCTAAAAAATTTAAACTTGCAGTTATGGATTTAAACAAATGTACGTATTGCGGAACTTGTGTTCAAACCTGTAAATTTAGTGCAATAGAACTTAAAAAAGATACTCCTAGGTCGGCTGTTGATAAGAGTTTGTACAACGGCGTATTGGTTTATGCAGAACAAAGACATGGCGAGATAGCAAACGTTGTATATGAGCTTTTAAATGAGGGCAAAAGACTTGCAAATAAATTAGGCGCAAGTTTAGCGGCAGTTTTAATCGGTGATAATATTAAATCAAAATCTCAAGACCTAATAAATAGAGGAGCTGATAAAGTTTATGTTTGCGATGATCCTGTTTTTATTGAATTTCAAGACGATCCTTATACGGCAATTTTAACTCAACTTATAGAAAAAGAAAGACCTGAAATTATTTTGATGGGAGCGACGAATATAGGTCGTTCGTTTGCCTCAAGAGTTGCTGCAAGAATTCATACCGGGCTTACAGCAGATTGTATCTCTTTAGAAATAGACAATGAAACAAGAAATCTTCAGCAAACAAGGCCTGCTTTTGGCGGAAATATCATGGCTACTATTTTAACGCCTGATCATCGTCCTCAGATGGCTACTGTAAGACATAAAGTTTTTAAAGGAGCAAAAGTTGAGGAGAGGAGAAAGGGTGAGATTATTGATTTTAAATTTGACTTTCAGACTTTGATAAATAGAACAAAGTTTTTAGGATTTATAAAGGATACAAGCGTAGCTGTTAATATTGACGATGCGGATATTATTGTTGCCGGCGGAAGAGGTGTAGGTAAGGCTGAAGGTTTTAAACTTCTTAAAGAACTTGCAGATATTCTCGGCGGGGCAGTCGGCGCTTCCAGAGCGGCAGTTGATTCGGAGTGGGTACCGTATTCTCATCAAATAGGGCAGACAGGCAAAACAGTAGTTCCGAAAGTTTATATTGCTTGCGGAATATCAGGACAGATACAGCATACTGTTGGCATGAGTTCGTCAGACATTATTATTGCAATAAATAAAGACGCTTCGTGTTCGATGATGCAGATTGCAACATATGCTTTAGAAGGCGATATGTACGAAATATTGCCTAGTATGATAAGAGAAATAAAGTCAGTTAGTCGTAGCGATTAGGTAGTGAAAGTGAAATACGAACATTGCGGTGATTCCTCTTTCAATACTCCATCAATACATGGAGGCGTTGCCACCTCTTTTGTAAAAAATGGAAATAGAAACGTCGTAGTGAATTCCCATTTCTTTGAAAAGGGCGGTAGTGAAGTTGACGAGGTATGAGAATGTGGCGGTCGTTAGCCTAGGGTTTATCCCTGAATGTCTTTATCCGGGGGTACTTGAGATTAAAGGTTGAAGCGCGAGGGGGGGGGTTGTCTCTTCCGTAAAGTGCTTTTTATACGTTTTGCATGATGCGACTAGCGATCGACTTGACTGTATATAACTAAAGGGAGATGTAAAATGCCGAAGTTGGACAAAAAACACATTACTAAAAGTGTTAAAGTTAAAAATGCAAAGCCTATCGTTCCAACATACTCCGCAGTTGACAGCGTTGAAGCTCTTGATGCGCTTATAAAACGCGTTAAAAAAGCTCAAGAAATTTACGCAACATTTACTCAAGATCAAGTTAACAAAATTTTTAAAGCTGCTGCGATCGCGGCTAATATTGCAAGAATTCCGTTAGCAAAAATGACTGTTGAAGAAACGGGTATGGGAATTGTTGAAGATAAAGTTATCAAAAATCATTTTGCATCTGAATATATTTACAATAAACATAAAAATGCGCGCACCTGCGGTATTAT
The DNA here is from genome assembly GCA_020328135.1 of Candidatus Endomicrobiellum dinenymphae. Taxonomy (GTDB): domain Bacteria; phylum Elusimicrobiota; class Endomicrobiia; order Endomicrobiales; family Endomicrobiaceae; genus Endomicrobiellum; species Endomicrobiellum dinenymphae. The sequence continues at coordinate 3,890 of JAIXNA010000039.1, read as the reverse complement.
CAGTGAAGACAAAGCAAATGGAATTAAAATTGTTGCTGATCCTGTCGGCGTTATAGCTGGCATAGTGCCTATCACAAACCCCACTTCAACGGCAATTTTTAAATCTTTAATTACATTGAAAACAAGAAACGGTATAGTATTTTCACCTCATCCGAGAGCGAAAAACTCTACAATAGCTGCGGCTAAAATTGCGCTTGAAGCTGCAATTAAAGCAGGCGCGCCTACAGATATTATTGGCTGGATAGATACGCCGTCGTTAGAGTTGACTAACATGCTTATGACACATGTAAATATTGCTACAATTCTTGCAACAGGCGGTCCTGGAATGGTAAAAGCCGCTTATTCCTCAGGAAAACCTGCGCTTGGTGTTGGAGCTGGAAACACTCCGGCAATTATAGACGAAACTGCCGATATTCAAATGGCAGTTTCGTCTATTCTTATGTCAAAAACTTTTGATAACGGCATGATTTGCGCATCAGAGCAGTCAATCATAATAGTTAAAGATATTTACAATGAAGTCATTAAGGAATTGGCTCTTCGAGGCGCTTATATTTTGACGAGGCAAGAGAAAGTAAAAGTTGCAAAAACAATAGTGTCTGATGGGAAGCTGAATGCCGCAATAGTTGGGCAACCTGCGTGTAAAATAGCCGAAATGGCAGGAATTAAAATTCCTGAGGATGCAAAGGTTCTTGCAGGCGAAATTTTTGAAATTAGTTTAGACGAAGAATTTGCTCATGAAAAACTATCGCCCGTAATTGCAATCTGTAAAGCTGCAAATTTTGAAGATGCCGTTGAAAAAGCTTATCAGCTTGTAGAGCTTGGCGGCGCAGGACATACGTCCGCGCTTTACACTGACGAAAGAAAACAAGATAGGATTAATGTGTTTGCTAAAAAATTGCACACCGGACGAATTTTGATTAATACTCCATCGTCTCAAGGCGGAATTGGCGATTTGTATAACTTTAAACTTGAACCGTCGTTGACACTTGGATGCGGTTCTTGGGGAGGCAATGCTGTGAGCGAGAACGTTGGCGTAAAGCATTTGTTAAACTATAAAACGATAGCAGAAAGACGTGAAAATATGTTGTGGTTTAGGGTTCCTCCAAAAATTTATTTTAAAAGAGGCGCAACAGATTTAGCATTGCGCGAATTGCAAGGCAAGAAACGCGCATTCATTGTTACCGATAGATTCTTGTTTGATTCAGGGGCGATTTATAATATTACGAGGGTGTTGGAAGATATAAACATCGATTATCAAATATTTTTTGATGTTAAACCTGATCCAACTATTTCCGCAATCAACGAAGCGTTGACGATGCTTAGAACTTACGAGCCCGATGTAATTATTGCCTTTGGCGGAGGTTCTCCGATTGATGCTGCGAAAATTATGTGGCTTATGTATGAGCATCCCGAAACAAATTTTCAGGATATTTCTATGCGTTTTATGGATATTAGAAAAAGAATTTGCGACATTCCTGAATTAGGCAAAAAAACGCAGTTGGTGGCAATTCCTACAACATCGGGCACAGGTTCGGAAGTTACGCCGTTTGCCGTAATCGCGGACGATGCCACTCATGTTAAATATCCGATTGCAGATTATGCGTTAACCCCAAACATGGCAATTATAGATCCAAATTTTGTTGATTCTATGCCGAAAGGTTTGTGCGCTGCATCAGGTATAGATTCTTTGACTCACGCTCTTGAAGCCTACGTGTCTGTATTTGCGACAAACTTCACAAATTCGCCTGCTTTAGAAGCGACAAAGTTGATATTTAGATACCTTCCGCGTTCTTATTCTTGTGGGAAAGAAGATTCTGTTGCAAGAGAAAAAATGCACTACGCCTCAGCGCTTGCAGGTATGGCTTTTGCAAATGCTTTCTTGGGTTTGTGCCATTCAATAGCTCACAAGTTGGGCGCGGCATTTAATATTCCTCATGGAATTGCAAACGCTTTGATTATTAATCAAGTAATAAAATACAATGCGACGGATTGTCCTAAGAAACAAGCGATATTTCCGCAGTATAAATTTCCAAATGCTAAAGCAAAATATGGTCAGGTTGCCGACGAATTGGGACTTGGCGGTAAGAATGACGACGAAAAGGTTGAGTTGTTAATTAAAGCAATAACGAAGCTTAAAAAAGATATTAATATTCCCCTTTCAATAAAAGAATTTGGAGTTTGGGAAAAGACATTTTACGATAAATTAGACAATCTTGTAGAGCAAGCGTTTGATGATCAGTGCACGGGAGCAAATCCTGCTTATCCTTTGCTGGAAGATATTAAGACTGTTTTAATTAAAGCTTATATCGGAGAGATTTAAACAAGAAAAGTGAAAAGACAGAGATAATGAATAACAATAATCAAGAAATACATTTAAAGAAAGAAATTCTCGAAAGAATTGTGAGAGCTTTTTTCTCGGAAAATTTTGAAGAAAAAGCTCGTCTTATTCCTTTTTGATATGCGTCCGAAAGGATATGAAGCGCATCGTAGATGCTGTATTTATAAAGAACGCGCAGTTCTTAAAGATCGCGTTAAGCAGGTCTTGGTTTTTCTATAGAAGGCGATAATGAGACAGTTGAACTTTCAAAGTATGTAAAGAAAGAGAGCTTTATCCAGTGAGAAACCTGGCAAAAACCCTCTCACAGTTGTTGAAACGGCTTGCAAGGGATGCGTTCCAAACAGGATTTATGCGACGGATTTGTGTCAGACTTGTGTGGCAAGTTCGTGTGGCAGCGCGCGTAAATTTGGCGGGGTAAACATTGCTAACGTTATGTCCGTAATAGATCCTGCAAAATGCAAAAATTTAGAATGCACGTTTCTGTCTGTCCATACAATGCTATTGTAATAATAGCAATTCCTTGCGAAGATGCATGTTCTGTCGATGCTATCAAAAAATGAAAATAGTACTGCTCAGATAGATTATAATGCTTGTATATCTTAATGATATAACGGACAGAGAAAAGGACTTGCGGCATTCAAAAAAGAAATAAAGTATAGATCGGTACATTATTATATTTTAGCCGTTGCAGTGATTTTAAGTTATGCGTTATATACCGTTGATTCAAAGACTATCGCAAGATTTCAAACAAAGCGTCTTATTTATAATATTGTCTTTGTAGCTTATGGACTGTTCGATTATTTGCAAAAACTCGCGTTCAATAAGGACGGAAATAATTATGCGCGTAATTTTATTTGTATCGGGAAGCGCGTGATGTTGATTCTTTTTTTTGGTGTCATTTTACATGATATGATGCAAGGAAAAATGGGGGATTATGTCTCGTAAAAATTTATTGATCATTTTAGGCACACGACCTGAAGCCATAAAACTTGCGCCGTTAATTTTAAAATTAAGATCAGAAAAATACAAAGTTACTGTTTGTAATACTGAACAACAAAGAGAACTTTCAAATCAAGCGCTATCTTTTTTTGGATTAAAGGCAGATATTAATTTAAACGTTATGACTTCTGATCAATCATTGTTTGATTTACAGTCTAATATTTTGTTAGAATCAAAGCGTGTTTTATCAAGTGATAATTTTGATGGGGTATTTGTGCAAGGCGATACAATGTCTGCCTTTTGTGGAGCGTTAGCTGGGTTTTATTACAAGGTTCCAGTATTTCATATAGAGGCAGGTCTTCGCTCAGGAGATTTGTATGAACCTTGTAATAAAACCCAGCTAACGCTCCACAAAAGGCAGACATTGTATCGCCTTGCACAAATACCCCATCAAAATTATCACTTGATAAAACTTGCGCCGTTAATTTTAAAATTAAGATCAGAAAAATACAAAGTTACTGTTTGTAATACTGAACAACAAAGAGAACTTTCAAATCAAGCGCTATCTTTTTTTGCTATCTTTTTTTGGATTAAAGGCAGATATTAATTTAAA
>JAIXNA010000038.1 GCA_020328135.1 Candidatus Endomicrobiellum dinenymphae | reverse complement strand
AAAGATATATGCGTTAAGGTGGATAAGGAAGTAGGCGAGAGAAAAGAAGAGCGCGAATGTCTGGATAAGTATCCGCGCTCTCCTTTTCTCTCGCCTACTTTCTTATCCACCTTAACGCATATATCTTTCCCTTTTTTGCCTCTAGCTTTGAACTTTTTGTAATCAGCTGCCAAAAACTCTTTTACTTGTTCCCACTTCGGAACTTTTTTGCCTCTAGCTTTGAAGTTTTTGTAATCAGCTGATTACAAAAAGTTCAAAGCTAGAGGCAAAAAAGGGAAAGAGATATGCCTTRAGGTGGATAAGGAAGTAGGCGAGAGACAAGAGGCCGCAGAAGAGCGCGGGGGTCATTCGGATGCTTATCCAGACATTCGCGCTCTTCTGCGGCCTCTTGTCTCTCGCTTGCTTTCTTATCCACCTCAACGCATATATCTTTCCCTTTTTTGCCTCTAGCTTTGAACTTTTTGTAATCAGTTGCCGCTTGGGGGTCATTCGGATGCTTATTCAGACATTCGCGCTCTTCTGCGGCCTCTTGTCTCTCGCTTACTTTCTTATCCACCTCAAGGCATATATCTTTCCCTTTTTTGCCTCTAGCTTTGAACTTTTTGTAATCAGCTGCCGCAGAAGAGCGCGAATGTCTGGATAAGCATCCGAATGACCCCCAAGCGGCAGCTGATTACAAAAAGTTCAAAGCTAGAGGCAAAAAAGGGAAAGATATATGCGTTGAGGTGGATAAGAAAGCAAGCGAGAGAAAAAGAGGTTTTTAAGTTCGCTCCGCCCAGTAACAACTAAGGAAGACTGTGTTGCAGTAAATAATGCATTACATATTCAGGCGTAACGATTACAAAATCTTATTAGCGCAGATAGTGTCGATTATAAAGTTATTGTAAAAAAGTATCAAAACTACATAAAATAGTAATGAATGAAGCAAAAGCGCAAAAAACTTATCGCAATCGAAAATCGTGGTTGCCGCAAGAAGATGAAAATTTGCGTAAAGTTAAAAGCCGCTTAAGGGATCAAGTTTTCGAGGTAATAGATACTTGCCGTATTACTAGATATTATAACCTCCAAAAATTGAGTACATATGGAGAAGACTGTTTGAAGTATGTATGTCAAACAAACAAAGAGGTTGTGTGAAAAGGATTATACTTAAAGCCGGCGACGGCAAAAGAATTAAAAATGGTCACAAGTGGGTTTTTTCAAACGAGATTAAACAGGTTGAGGGAAGTCCTGCGTTAGGCGATATTGTTTCTTTGTACGACAACGCTGAAAGTTTTGTAGGTTTGGGTTTTTATAATCCGCATTCGTTGATAGCTTTTAGATTTATTACAGCTAAAGAAGAAAGTATAAACGCGTTGTTTTGGAAAAAGAGAATAGAAGAAGCGAAACTTCTAAGAGAGGATGTATATCCAAAAGAAAATTCATATAGGGCGGTTTTTGGCGAATCAGATGATATGTCCGGAGTAATTTTGGATAAATACGAAGATTATCTTTGCGTACAGTTTGTTTCTGCCGGCGCAGATAAATATAAAAATGATATTTTGGAAGCGGCAACAAATGTTTATAGTCCAAAAGGAATTTTTATAAGAAACGACGTAAGTTTAAGAAAGCTTGAAGGACTTGATCTTGAAAACAAAGTTTATTACGGCGATATTCCAAACGATATTATTATATCGGAAAACGGTATTAAATTTTATACAGACTTAATAAACGGTCAGAAAACCGGTTTTTTCTTTGACCAGAGAGACAACAGAGCAAAACTGGCCGCTTATGTAAAAGATCAAAAAGTTCTTGATTGTTATTGTCACACTGGGGCGTTCGGTATATATGCAAAAAGAGCCGGAGCTAAAGAAGTTGTTTTTGTTGATTCGTCTCGTGTTGCTCTTGAAATGGCAGAAAAGAATTACTCTTTAAACGGATTTAAAGATTTTAACGGCATTGAAGCGGATGCTTTAGAGTATTTGACATCGCAGGAAGCAAAGTCAGCTAAATTTGATATTGTAAATATTGACCCGCCCGGTCTTATTAAAAGTCGTAAAGATTTTAATGCCGGTTTTAAACATTACGTTAAAATAAATGAAGCCGCTATGAATCTGTTGAACGCCGGTGGAGTTTTGGCAGCGTCGTCGTGTTCTCATCATCTTGGTTTTAAAGAATTCAAAGATGCTATACATCAAGCGGCGGCTAAACTTAAGAGGAAAGCTCTTATTTTGGAATATGGTTTTCAGGCAAAAGATCATCCTGTTTTAACGTCTATGCCGGAAACAGAATATCTTAATTTTGCAGTTGTTGTAATGAAGGACGCGCGTCGTACTTGAGGAAACGTAGCGACCGAAGTATCTAGAAGAATAGATATTTCGCTACGCTCAATATGACAACCGCCTGACAAAGTATGGAAAGCTTCACTTTTTTATGTGAAATGTGTTGTTGTATTCTTCTAGATATGTTATATAGTCTTTTGCTTTTCTAAATGCAGTGTTTATATTTAATGCGATATTTGCTCTGCCTAAAATATCAATAAATCCATAGTTTTTTAGCACTTTTATAGGCTGTTTTTGTATCTGGCATAGAATGAGACTTGTATTTGATAAAACGCATTTTCTGTAGATTTTGTATAGCGCGTGATATCCTGTAGCATCCATAGCAGGCACTTTTCTCATTCTTAAAATTATAACTTTACAGTCTTTTATTTTTTCTATATATTCCACGAACCTGCTTGCCGCTCCAAAAAAGAACGGACCGTTGATTTCGTATACAATTACGCCTTTTAAATTCCTTTTTTCTTCAAGATATTCGCAGTCAATACCTTCATAAACATCGTTTTTTGCGGTATCAATATTTGCAATGTCAGACATTCTTTTCATAAATAAAAACGACGCCAAAATCATTCCTATTTCAATTGCGTAAACCAAATTTACAAAAACTGTCAGTGAAAATGTTGTAAGTAAAACCAAAGAATCGCTTACGGGCGCTTTAAAAATCTCTTTAAAGGCGTTAAAGTCCATCATTCTATACGCTACGGTAAACAACACTACGGCAAGCGTTACCATTGGAATAAAAACGATGTATTTCATAAATACAAGTAATATTATAAGTATAAAAATTGCGTGCGCTATTCCTGCAATTGGCGTTCTCCCGCCATTATTGATATTTGTTGCAGTTCTTGCTATTGCGCCTGTGGCTGGAATACCGCCAAAAAATGCAGACCCTATATTTGCTATTCCTTGCGCTATAAGCTCGGTATTTGATATATGCTTTTTTCCTATCATGCCGTCCGCAACTACAGCAGATAATAATGATTCTACGCCTGCAAGCACAGCTATCGTTAAAGCGGGTTGAAATAATTTCTCTATAATCTCAAAACTTAACGCAGGCATTTGAGGCGAAAGCGCCATTGATTTTGTTATATCTCCGAAATGTGAGAATATTGTGTCGATGGGAAGATCAAAAAATTTTACAATTAATGTCGAAAATATAAGCGCTGCCAAAGGAGCTGGAAAGAATTTGAATTTTTTAGGATAAAACATCATGAACAATAAAATTGATATTCCCATCACAACTGTTGAAATGTTTATATTGCTAAGATTTTGAATATATAGCGTCCATTTATCAATAAAGTTTGCGGGAATGGATGTAAGTCCTAATCCAAGAAAATCGTTAATTTGCGTTGAAAATAAAACTACGGCAATGCCGCTTGTAAAGCCTGTTGTTATGGGATCTGGAATATAACGTATAACTTTACCGAATTTTAGAAATCCCATTGCTATCAAAAAGATACCGGCCATAGCTGTGGCTGTTATTAGACCGCTTGTTCCGTATTGTTGCAGTATTCCACAAACTATAATTACAAAAGCGCCCGTAGGACCGCCAATTTGGACGCGACTTCCGCCAAAAAATGAAACCAAAAAACCTGCCACCACGGCAGTTATAAGCCCTTTTCCCGGAGCAACCCCGGACGCGATGCCAAACGCTATTGAAAGAGGGATAGCAATAAAAGCAACTATAAGACCGGCATTTATATCGGCGAGGATGCGGCTGAATGTAAATTCCTGAGGTCTATTTTTTATTAGCGTAAATAATTTTGGTTTAAACATTTGTTTTTTAGTTGGATAAGTCTGATAAAATCCTCTAGTTAGCGCTATTGTACATAACAAAAATATTTTAGGCAACGCTTTTGTTATTTTAAAACCATATATGCTAAAATTTCGTACACAAGCGATATCTTAATTTTCAGAAGGAAAAACATGGACATAATAAAAATTCGCGGAGCTAGGCAGCATAATTTAAAAAATATAGATCTCAATATACCAAAAAACAAGCTTGTTGTAGTTACAGGTTTGTCCGGTTCAGGAAAATCATCTTTGGCATTTAATACGATTTATGCCGAAGGACAAAGAAGATATGTAGAATCTTTGTCTGCATATGCAAGACAATTTTTGGAACTTATGGAAAAACCTGATGTTGATATTATAGAAGGTTTATCGCCTGCGATTTCAATAGAGCAAAGAAATCCATCTCATAATCCGCGCTCCACAGTTGGCACAGTGACAGAAATTTATGATTATTTAAGACTTTTGTTTGCAAGAGTCGGCGTTCCTCATTGTCCTAAATGCGCAAAAACAATTAAGTCTCAGTCTTCTCAACAAATTATCGACGAAATTATGAAACTGCCCGATGACACAATGATTAATATATTTGCGCCGCTTATCAAAGGAAGAACAGGAACTTATGAAGAACTTTTTTCACGCCTTGCAAAGAGCGGATATTCCAGAATAAGAGTTGATAAAAATATTTATATGCTTGAGGATGATGTAAAATTAGACAGATATAAAAAACATACAATAGATATTGTAATAGATAGAATAAAGCTTAATAAAGATTTACGTTCGAGGGTTGCGAGCTCTGTAGAAACTGCTTTAAAGGAGTCAAAAGGAATATTATCTGTTGCGATAATTAAAAATAGCAAATCAATATCTGAAACTGTTTACAGCGAGCAGTATGCCTGCGCGGATTGCGGTATAAGTATTGCTGAAATAGAGCCGCGATTATTTTCTTTTAACTCTCCGTTCGGAGCATGCCCTGAATGCGCGGGATTAGGAAATAAAATAGAGGTTGATGAAAATTTAGTAGTGCCAAATAAAAATCGTTCTGTGAAACAAGGCGCTATTATAGCGTGGTCGGAGCCGATAACGACAAGAACCAATAGATGGAAAAGCAGCTGGGGCGGATATTATTGGGAGCTTCTGTCTGAAGCTGCAAAAAAGAATAAAATCCCTTTGAATGTTCCTTGGAAAGAACTTACAAGAAAACAGCAAGAGATTCTTCTCTATGGGCGAGATGATTTTGAAGGCGTTGTAACAAATATGCAACGTAGATATACCGAAACAGAGTCTTCTTTTGTAAGGGAAGAAATTTATAATAAATACATGGGCATAAAACTTTGTCCGTCATGTAAAGGTCAAAGACTGAAAAAAGAAGCTCTCTCAGTTTTAGTTAATGATAAATCAATTGCAGATATTACAAAAATGTCCATCGAAAAGGCGTTCGATTTTTTTAACAATATTGAATTTAGCGATAAAGATAAGATTATAAGCAAGACTATTTTGAAAGAGATATGCGGGAGATTGAAATTCTTGAGTAATGTTGGTCTGGGATATTTAAGTTTAGATAGAGAGAGCGGCGCTCTTTCGGGCGGCGAAGGGCAAAGAATACATTTAGCGACGCAGATAGGCTCAGGTCTTACAGGCGTGCTGTATGTACTTGACGAACCTTCCATAGGATTACATCAGAAAGATAACGATAAGCTTTTAGAGACTTTGATAAAACTTAAAAATTTAGGCAATACTTTAATTGTTGTTGAGCATGACGAAGATACTATGCGCATCGCAGACCACATAATAGATTTGGGACCCGGAGCCGGAACGCGCGGCGGATACATTGTCGCAGAAGGTAACGCAAAAGAAATAATGAAATCTAAAAATTCTCTAACAGGACAATATTTAAAAGGGACTTTGCAAATACCTGCGCCAAAAAAGAGAAAACAGCATTTAGATAGATGGCTTACGGTAGAAGGCGCTCAGCAGTTTAATTTAAGAAACATAAATGCTAGTATTCCGCTGGGTCTTTTTGTATGTATTACAGGAGTTTCCGGCAGCGGTAAATCTACTTTGGTGCATGAGATAATATATAAGAATCTTGCTCACGAATTGTACCGCGCAAAAGAAAACCCCGGAAAATTTAAAAGTATGGAAGGAGTTGAACATATAGATAAGATTGTAATTGTAGATCAGTCGCCTATAGGAAGAACTCCAAGATCAAATCCTGTAACTTATACCGGAGCATTCTCAATAATGAGAGATTTATTTACACAAGTTCCTGAAGCTAAGGCAAGAGGCTATCAGCCCGGTAGATTTTCTTTCAATATAAAAGGAGGAAGATGTGAGAACTGTCAGGGCGATGGCGCTTTAAAAGTTGAAATGCAGTTCCTGCCCGATATTTATGTTAAATGCGATGTTTGCGGCGGGAGAAGATTTAATGAAGAAACTTTGCAGATAAGATATAAAGGCAAAAATATAGATGAAGTTTTAAATATGACGGTCGAAGAAAGCGTAAAGTTTTTTGAAAATATTCCTGCGTTAAAAAGAATTTTATCTACACTTGAAGACGTTGGACTTGGATATGTAAGAATAGGACAGCAAGCGACGACTCTTTCAGGCGGAGAAGCGCAAAGAATAAAACTTGCTACAGAACTCTCCAAAAGGGCCACAGGAAGAACAATGTACATTTTAGATGAGCCGACCACAGGTTTGCATTTTGCCGATGTAGGCAAACTGCTTGAAGTATTACAAAGACTTTCGTATGCTGGCAACACTGTTTTGGTTATAGAACATAATCTTGATGTTATTAAAACTGCTGATTGGATTATTGATCTAGGACCGGAAGGAGGCGAAAGAGGCGGAAAAATAATTGCCGAAGGTACTCCTGAAGACGTAATGAAGAATTCTAAATCATTTACGGGTTATTACTTAAAAAAGTATATAAATCGTCATAGACAGTAATATAAAAGAGAGAGGTGTATAATGCTTCTAAATTTGTTAGTATATCCAATCGTTTTCGGTATTTTTTACACGTTAATATTCTTATTGTTTCACAAAATAAAATTTCTTACAACAAGCTTTGCTTCATTATTCTTTTTTACTTCAATTATGTATCTTACGCTTACGTTTCTACTAAAAAAATACATCAACTTATAGAAAGTTTTTTATAGTTTAGCGATTGTTAAAATAATATGAATAAAAATTTTACAGCATTGTTTCTAAAAGATTTAGAAAAACGCAAAGATAAAGTTTTTGCGCAGTGGGTTGCGAAGATTTTAAACATATGTCCCGGCGGCTACGGCGATGGCGATGTTTTGCTTGGTTTGCGCGTTCCGCAAATGCGCGTTATAGCTAAAAAATATTGGAAGAATATCAGTCTAAAAGAAGTCAAAAAATTGTTACGGCATGAAATTCACGAAGTAAGGCTTGCCGCATTGATGATTTTAATCGAAAAATATAAAAAAGTAGTCGATGTTGATAAATATGATATTGTTAAAATATACTTAAACAATTCAAAATACATTAATAACTGGGATTTGGTTGATTTGTCCGCCCCAAACATATTGGGACATTTCTGGTATTCGAGCGCTTCTTTAACGGATTTTTGGAAGTATGCTAGATCCGGGAATATTTGGAAAGAAAGAATTGCCATGGTTTCGACTTTTTA
>JAIXNA010000155.1 GCA_020328135.1 Candidatus Endomicrobiellum dinenymphae | reverse complement strand
GTTGTCAATATAAACAACGATAATATAATACGGCTATATATACTTTCGCATATTCATTTTAAACAGATATACTGCATTAACTACATCAACACAATAGAACAACAACTAATACAAGTCAACTAATACAAGTAATATAAGTTCAAGTAACACAAGTCAAGCCAAGCCAAGCCAAGCCAAGTCAAGTCAAGTAAGTAATACAAGTTAAGTAGTAATACAAGTAACACAAATTCAAGTAACACAAGTTCAAGTAATATAAGCTCAAGTAATACAAGTTAAGTCAAATAATACAAGCCAAGTAAACAGCAAGTTAAAGTTGTTAATGTAACAGTAGAACTAAAAACATCTTTAAGGGGTTTTGATTATGTAATAAATTATATATAATCTAAGCGCGGATGATATTAGTATCAGATTTTAAGTATGTAGTTTGCGTTTTAATCACAAAACACAAAAATATCGGTGAAGAGAGAATCTTCTTTTCTAAGAGAATGTTGTATGACAATTTTGTAAACAAAATCCTATGATTTTCTATAAAAAAGTTTATGTAGTTAATTCTGTTGATACTATTGATAAGATATTAGGGCATTTCTGAAACGGAAAAACAGCGTTTTGTTGAAAAATCAATGTGTTTTTGATGTTATGATGTTCGAATCCCTTGCCATTCGTGTTTTCTTCGTAGATTAAGATCTGTCTGAAAATCTAATTTTTTGCAGCCATACGGATATATTAAGAAGTTGGTTACATTTTTAATATCGCTACCGCGAACCGCTAATCCTTCAAGAACAGCGGAATTTGGACATAACTTCTTAACATCGTTAATACTTTCGCAAAAATAACTTCCTCCGTGGGCGCAAAACGGTACTATAGTTTTTCCTGCAAGATTGTGTTCTTCTAGAAAAGTAAATACTGCCATGGGCATCGTTCCTCGCCAGTTCGGATAACTGAAAAAAATCATGTCGTAAGAGTCTATATTATTCACATCATTTGCAAGTTTTGGTCTAGTGTTGGCTTTCTTCTATTTGGAAGCTTGCTATACGCGTGCATTGTAATTTGTAGGATATTGCTTGATGGTTTTTATCTCGTCTCGAAAATATCCCAGCTAATGTTTTTGTGTATTTGTTTCGCTACAGTTTTGGCGTATTGCCGGAGTGAGAAAAATAGACTGTTGAAACTTTAGTAGCTTGAGCTGTAAAAGAGATTAAGATTGTTGCCATTAAAGCAAAAGCGAATGATAATAATTTTCATATTAATTTTCACAACCTATTTTGATTTATATTGCCTTGTCTTATTAGGCAAAACCTCGCTCCCGATTAATATAGTACATAATATTTTGCGCTCTTTTAAATTACCGCTCAGCGGCAAGAATTTTTGGTATTTTTGTCTGACAAAGCGCATGATGTTTTCATTGACAAAACAGGTTAAAAACTGATATAAGTCTCGATTATGAAGAAAGGAATGTCGGCGGTTTATCCCGGAAGTTTTGATCCTCCTACGAACGGGCATTTGGATATTATTGCCAGATCTTCGCATTTGTTTCCTGAAATAATAGTCGCAGTGACGGACAATGTAAACAAAAAACATATATTTTCTTTGCAAGAAAGAATTAATCTGCTGCGAAAATCTATAAAACATTTAAACAATGTTAGCGTCTTATCGTTTTCGGGACTTTTAGCCGTTTATCTTAATGAAATTCAGTCTTTTATTCTGATTAGAGGCTTGAGGGCTATTTCTGATTTTGAATATGAATTTCAAATGGCATTGATGAACAGAAAATTAAACAGAAAAATTGAAACGGTGTTTTTGATACCAGATCGAGCTTATACGTTTCTTTCTTCTAGTATGGTTAAAGAAATTGCCATGCTTGGCGGAGATACTGCTGATTTTGTGCCGGAATGTGTTGAAAAAGAATTAAAAGAGCGAGTTTTAAGTTTATCAAAGGATAAATATGCAAAATAAAGGTATATTCGTCTTAATGAAGATATTGATGGCAGTTGCAATGGCTGGGGAGTAATTGCTTATTTTGCCATTCCAAAATATTCAAGTATTTCACGCGCGTCCGGTGAGACTGCAACAAAAAGAGGGCTTGCTTCTTTAAGAAGTGCCATAGCTTTGTACTATGGTGATAACGGTGGTAAATATCCCCCGGCGTGGATATATCAAAAGAACTTGTTGAAAAAGAATATATAAAACAAATTCCGTATGTTTACACATATCTCCTCACAAAGATTCAAACGTAATACTAGCGCATAATCTCGAAATCAATACAGATACTGGCAGATGTGTGTGTAAAGTTGATAATATGCCCGATTCTACCGATAGAGCAAAAGGGTAAATCTGGATAAACTGTTCTCATGACGATTGGAGTAAGTTGCAACGATGGCATTTTCTGTTTTGGGAATAATTTTAGTTTTTTATATAGGATTTAAGGTTGGCAATAGCATATATAAAAATGGCAATAGCATATATAAAAATTTGCTCTATCGGTAGAATCGGGCATATTATCAACTTTACACACACATCTGCCAGTATCTGTATTGATTTCGAGATTATGCGCTAGTATTACGTTTGAATCTTTGTGAGGAGATATTGAATCTTTGTGAGGAGATATGTGTAAAGTTGATAATATGCCCGATTCTGCCGATAGAGCAAAAGGGTAAATCTGGATAAACTGTTCTCATGACGATTGGTTTCTGTTTTGGGAATAATTTTAGTTTTTTATATAATAATTTTAGTTTTTTATATA
>JAIXNA010000154.1 GCA_020328135.1 Candidatus Endomicrobiellum dinenymphae | reverse complement strand
CGAAAGCGGTTTTTTTTAATGATGGCGCAGTGATTTTCGGGAAAAGTAGCGGAGATTTAAAAACGACTGAAAATAAGGGAAAGGAAGAGAAAATTAAGCTGGATAGCGTCGCCGCGAGTATATTTGAATGGAAAACGAAACTTGGGATGCTAATTCCTCTAAGCGAAGATGGCGATTTCAAAGCCGGTCCATTTTCAGGTTTTAATTGTTACTATGCGACATTTAATATCAATGGAAAGAATTTTTTGGATAGGAGAAAAGATTCAGTTAGTAACATGTTCATTGCCTTTCCTATTGGCGTTAGAACTGAATATGCGAAAAAAGATTGGAAACTTGGCTTAGATTTAGAGTATGATTTTGTTGTGGGAGAGGATTCGTTTAAATTATTTGATTCTGTTGATGTTCTAGATGGATGGTCTAACGGACACATTTTTCTAGTAACCCGGCAATATCTCAAAGTATTTTGCCGAAGGAAAACTTGTGCTTAAACTTATTCCATTTTATAGATATGTAGATTATGGTAAATATAAATGCGAGTATTACTACGCCGCCACAGATAAAGATAAATATGATGCGCCAAGTACGAATGTCGAAGGTACAGGCGGTTCGCATTAGCTTGGCATCAGAATTGGAGTTCAATTCTAGTATTGTTGTACGTTTAATACGTAAAAACTTTTTTGTTGTTTGGAGACTTCACGGCATAAAATTTTAGTATTACTCCATTTTTGTTTTTGTCGCTCGTTTCTTTTTACTAGGAACTTTAAAAATGATAAAAGAAATAATTCTTGCTAGCGGAAATTTGCATAAAATTGAGGAAATAAAAGAGATATTAAAAGATTTGAATACTAAAATTGCGCCAATGACTTCTTTTGATAAATACCCAAAAACAATAGAAGACGGCAAAACGCTTGAAGAAAATGCTGCAAAAAAAGCAAGAGAAGCCGCTGAATTTTTTAAACAATGGACTATCGCAGATGATTCCGGTTTAGAAGTTGATTACTTAAACGGCGCGCCCGGCGTTTATTCGGCAAGATATGCCGGCGAAGAATCTAGSTACGATGATAGTAATAAAAAACTTCTTGCTGCTTTAAGCGATGTTGCTGAAGAAAAAAGAACGGCGAAATTTAGAACTGTGATTGCAATTTCGAGTCCTGAAGGCAAAATATATTTTACGGAAGGCAAAATATTTGGTACAATAAGTTCGCAGGTTGCAGGAGTCAATGGGTTTGGGTATGATGCTATTTTTTATGTTCCGGAATATGGAAAAACTTTTGCGGAGGTCAGTCCTGAAATAAAAAATTCTATAAGTCACAGAGCAAAGGCTTTGCAAAAAGCCAAAGAGATTCTGAAACACTTGGAGACGTTTTGAAAAACGCGGCTTGTGGTTTGTTGTTCTTATAGTTGTTTTTACGGGACTTTCTTTCGTAAAACTTAGCGACACCATGGATAGCGAACAGGATAGCGAGATCTCCTTTTTGTACCGACGAATGCAAAGATAATAAGCGTGCGACTTTCGCCAAAGCAGAGGACGGCGTGAAAAAACATGTACATTTCACGAGAAATATTGTGTTAACGAGGATTGGCGTAAAATTATTTCTCAACATAGCAAATATGCTGCTGGCGCTTTGTTAGGAGACTGTCTATTCTTCTGACATTGCTAAAAACTGCATGCTGTTCGTCGGGGAGTAGCGTAATTGGCTATCGCGCCTGCTTTGGGAGCAGGAGGTTGTGGGTTCGAGTCCCGTCTCCCCGATGTTTTTACTCGTAAAATGGTGTAAGCGATACGACGCTGTTGCCCATTTTCAGTCTCTCATGCTACGGAGAGAGTCTGAAATCTAAAATATCAACAGAATTTTTTAAATGTTCTTTCGTTAGGCGGGCATATATTATGTATCATTGTTGTTTCTATTTTTAAATGTCCTAGAAGCTGGCTTATTGCAAAAAGGCTAATTCCATTTATAACCAAGTAATGGAACAAATAGAAGATTAAATTATTATGTTGATTACACTGATTTTGGTTTATTTGATTTATTGTCGTCTAAAGAAAATAGAGATAAAGGTAAAAAAGGATTAAGTTATGGATGCAAGGTTGATTATAACGATTATAATTGGTTTAGTTATTTATTCTTTTAACAATCATTTATTTTCTTTTAATATATGATATGTGGTTTGAGTTTTGCTTTGTAGTTTGTTCGATTATTTATTTATCAATTGCTTGGCACCGTAAGAAAGAAGATAAAGACAAAAAGGAGTTATGATGATATTGATGTTGATTGCATGTATTCTACTTTATTTAATTTATCGTTGTTTAAAAAAGAAAGAAGATAAATAAGAAAGAAAAAGATTTATTTTCATTTAAATAAAATAATTGATATTATGAATAAATGTTATGAAAGCGTTATGATAAAAAATGTTCAAAAAACGCATAGCCGTATTATTGTCGCTATCAATTATATTATCTTCATGTAGTAAGGGTAACGACATTGGACGCGTATCTCAAACGAATGACTCGCCCCCCCCGTTGACTGACTCTCAAGACTCTACAGATGCCAAGGTAGCGAGCTTATGTTCCCTAACAGACAAAGGCAAGAGTCAGCGCAAACTCTCTCTTGTTCTTCTGTAGAGAGTTTGCAATAAGAAGACAGATTGGGATTTTCAGCGCAAGCTCTCTTGCCTTTGTCTGTTAGGGAACATAAGCTCGCTACCTTGGCATCTGTAGAGTCTTGAGAGTCAGTCA
>JAIXNA010000037.1 GCA_020328135.1 Candidatus Endomicrobiellum dinenymphae | reverse complement strand
CACGCCTACAACCCCCCCAATAGCGACTACAATGCCTACAACCCCCCCACGCAGCGCATTCTCCTTTGTTTGCGGAGCAATAAGAATAAAGATTTCTATACCACGGAAGGCTAGTAGGCGTGGTAAGGGGAGGGTCGTCCCTTCTAACCTCAGTTAAAGCAGATTCATCGCGTGGCGCTGCAAGTTCAGTCTTTACATCTTCATCCGCTACAGGTTCAACACGAGCAACATCGTTACCCTTACTACATGAAGATAATATAATTGACAACAATAATAATACGGCTATGTGTTTTTTAATTTCAATACTTCAAACCCCTAAACCAATCAAAGATTACAATCAAAAATCAATCAAAAAACAGGCGCTTTTTATATATAAAATCAATCAAAACACCCCCAAAAAACGGCTAATGGGACTCTATAGTAAAGGGACAATGTTTTAAAAAAACAAAATCCAAACCTATGGGAGAAGTACATGAACGATATTATATCATGGCATACAGAGAAACGCAAATGTAACGACCTTGCGCCCGCGCACAATAAATCTTTGTTGCAATAAGTCACATTTGGTTAGAGTCTTTGTGAGCGCAAGATGCAAACAAACTCAAGAACACTAACAATAAATACCAAAAACTTTTAATTTTGCCAGTTTTCTCCGGTTTAACAGTTCCTTGGATGACGAATATCTTTTCCATGAACCATAAAAATAATATCCTCGCTTATGTTGGTGGCGTGATCGCCAAGCCTTTCTATGCTTTTTGCAACAAACATTAAATCCACAGCTCCATTTATAACATCAATATCCGAAGCTTTAAGCATCAAATTTTTAATATCATTAATAACTTTATCTCTTAAAGAATCAACTTCATTGTCTTCTGCAAGCACTGATAATGCTAATTCCGCATCGCTTGTATTAAAGGCTTTTATACAATCCATTACCATACTCCGAACTATTTCTACCATCTTAGGAATATCGGCAAGAGGTTTAAGCTGAACATATTTTATTAAATCCGAAGCTCTTTCACTTATGCTTACAGCCTCATCGCCCATTCTTTCCAAATCGCTGTTAATTCTCATAGCTGAAGTTATAAATCTTAAATCAGCGCCAACAGGCTGGTTTAAAGCTATCAACTTCAGACATTTATCGTCAATAACTATTTCTTGTACATTAACTTCTTTTTCAAGAGAAGATACAACATCAAGTTTTTTTGAATCTCTCTCTACAAGTTTTTGAGTTGCAGCTTTTATCATTTCCTGAACAAGCCCCGCCATATCAAGAAGACGATTTTGCAAATCACTCATTTCAACATCAAAATGCCGCATACTTTTTCCTCCTTGTCATCGTTGTCATTCTGAACGAAGTGAAGAATCTATTCTTTTGGATGCTTCAGTCGCATTGCTCTTTTCAGCATAACAATCATGACTGTCACATAACCTACTACTCAAGCGCTGTTATATCAACCGAAACGACCGGTTACATAATCTTCAGTCTCTTTCTTAGTCGGATTTGTAAATATCTTTTCCGTCTTATCAAACTCTACAAGCTCGCCAAGAAGCATAAAAGCGGCATCATGCGAAACTCTCGCCGCTTGCTGCATATTATGCGTTACTATTACAATCGTATAATTATCTTTTAACTTAATCATCAATTCTTCAATTCTCTGTGTTGCTACAGGGTCAAGAGAAGAACAAGGCTCGTCAAGAAGAATAATACGCGGCGCAACAGCAATAACTCTTGCGATACAAAGTCTTTGCTGTTGCTCCAAAGTCAAGGTTAAAGCCGACTTATGAAGCTTATCTTTAATATCGTCCCACAACAGAACGGCTCTCAAACTTTTTTCCACGGTTTTTGCTATAACATTTCTATCCGAGGCTATTCTATTTACTTTTAAACCAAAAGCAACATTTTCATAAATTGAAATAGGAAACGGATTTGGTCTTTGAAATACCATACCAACATTTCTTCTTAAAAAATCAACGTCAACATTATTGGCATAAATATTTTGATTTGAAATATTTATCTCTCCATTCGTACACACGCCTTCTATTGTATCATTTATTCTGTTTATGGATCTTAAAAGCGTGGACTTTCCGCAACCTGACGGACCTATCATAGAGGTAATTCTTTTCTCTTCAATAGTAATATTAATGTTTTTAAGAGCGTGAAATTCAGAATAGTATAAATTAAAATTTTTTATTCCTATTGTTGACATAAACGAATTTCCTTTTAACCTACATCAGAATAAGCATTTCTAAGCGCAAAATATAACTACAGTCAATTAACTTTATATTGGGACAATTACACATTGGCTCAAAAATAGAGGCTATGCTGCTTGGATGCGCTAAGAAGTCGCGCATTTGTTTCTTTCAGACTTCAAGATTTGTGGCGAAGCGAAGAAAACCGATAGCGCAAGCGGGCTAGGATTTATATAGCGGAACGATTGACACATAAGCTCTTGTTTTTCAATGCTGCAGCCAAAATATTGAAGCCATTATAATTTTATCAACCGAATCTACCCGTGATATAATCCTCAGTTGCCTTCTCTTTCGGCGACACAAATAACCTAGCGGTTTTATCAATTTCCACAAGTTTTCCCATAAGAAAAAATGCCGTTCTGTCGCTGACGCGCGATGCTTGTTTTACATTGTTTGTAACAAGCACTATGGTATATTTTTGCTTAAGCTCAAGCATCGATTCTTCAACTTTTGCAGTAGATACTGGGTCTAATCCGGAACAAGGCTCGTCAAATAAAATAACTTCAGGATTAACTGCAAGAATTCTTGCAATACAAAGCCTTTGTTGTTGCCCGCCAGACATCCTAGTTGCTGAAGAATTAAGTCTGTCTTTGACCTCGTTCCACAAAGAAGCGTCTTTTAAAGCTTGTTCGACTATAGTATCTTGATATGACTCTCTTGTAATAAGACCAAGTCGCTTTGGAGCATAAATAATATTTTCATATATGCTCATAGGAAGAGGTATAGGCATTGCAAAAAGCATGCCGACGCGCTTTCTCAAACTTTCCATCTTCATATCAAAAATATTATTATCATCAAGATAAACATCGCCTTTACGAGAATATGTTATGTCTAAATCGTTCATTCTATTTAAAGTTCTTAAGAACGTTGTTTTACCGCTGCTTGCCGGACCTATAACGCTCAGAATTTCATTTTGGACAACATTAATATTCAATGATTCCAAAACACATTTTTTATTATAGTAACAACTTAAATTTTCTACTTTGATTTTATTTACCATTTTCTACGTTTCCTAAAATAAATTCTTGCAACAATTGCAATACAGCTCATTGTTAAAACCATCATCAAAAGAACAAGAGCAGTTCCGTATATAATATTCTTTGGCATATTTGGAATCTGTGTTGAAATGATAAACAAATGATATGGCAAAGCCATAACTTGATCTAACGGCGAATGAGGTAAATGAGGAACGTAAAATGCTGCGGCAGTAAACAATATTGGCGCCGTTTCACCAGATATTCTTGCAATGCTAAGGATTGCGCCCGTTAAAATACCCGGAAGAGCATTTGGAAAAACCACATGTCTTATAGTCTGCCAGCGACTTACGCCAAGCGATAAACTTGCTTCTCTAAATGAATAAGGCACACTACTCAAAGCGCCTTGCGCTGTGGTTATAATAACCGGCAGTTCCATTATAGACAATGTCAAAGCGCCTGCAATAATGGAAACCCCTAATTTTAAAAACATAACAAAAACACCAAGCCCAAATAATCCATAAACAACGGAAGGTACGCCGGCCAAATTTACAATAGCAAGTTTAACTATTCTTGTAAGTAAATTATCTTTTGCATATTCGTTTAAATAAATTGCTGCGCAAACTCCTATAGGCAAAGTTATTAAAACGGCGCATAGGACTATTGAAAGCGTTCCTACTATCGCAGGAAGAATTCCGCCGCCGCGCATGCCATCTTTAGGCATAGAAGTCAAAAATTCCCAACTGATAGCGGATGTTCCGTTTTTTATAATTATAAATATTATCACAACAACTGGAACGATGGTTAAAATAGCTGCCATACAAAGAAGCAAATATGAAAATTTCTGTGATAGTTTAGGACTTAATTTTATCATCTATTCTTCTTTTTTCCGAGAAATAAATCCGCTGTAAAATTTACTATAAACGTTATTATGAACAATACAAGACCTATAGCAAATAACGATCTGTAGTGCATGCCTCCTCTGACAGTTTCTCCCATTTCCGCAGCTATTGTAGCAGTCATAGTTCTAACAGGATCAAAAATTGAACGAGGAATATGCGCGGCATTTCCTGTTATCATCATTACTGCCATCGTTTCGCCTATAACCCTACCTATGCCAAGCATTATAGCGGCTATTATTCCGGGCATTGCCGCTTTCAATACAATTCTTCTTATCGTTTGCCACTTGGTAGCGCCTAAAGCAAGAGCGCCTTCTTTATACTGCCAAGGAACTGAGCGAATTGCATCTTCAGATATAGTTACTATCGTAGGTATAGCCATAAAAGCAAGCATTATTGCGCCCGCAAAAGCTGTAAGACCTGTCGACAGATTAAAAATATTTTTTACTAAAGGAACAACTGTAACCATTCCAACAAAACCTATCACAATACTTGGAATTGCAGCCATTAATTCAACTAAAGATTTTAAAACATCGCGCACGCCTTTTGGCGCAATTTCTGAAATAAAAAGAGCAGTCATAATACCTATCGGAACAGCTATTAAACAAGCCCCAACGGCTACTAAAACAGATCCTAAAATTAGAGGGAGGATTCCAAACGAGGCAGGCTCTGAAGAAGGATACCAAAATTGTCCGGTAATAAATTTTAATACGCCAAAATCTTTAAAAAAAGCAAACCCTTCTTTAAACAAAAAACCAAAAATTAAAACCACGAAAACAATAGACAACATACCGCATATAAAAATTAACGTTTCAATTACAGCGTCCAGACTCTTTCTCATTTTAGTCCTTTTAGCGACACTCGCCAATTTCTTCACAATGACAAAGTTCCACTATTTGTAGTCGACTATATTTTCTTTTTGTCTTTTGATTGGCACAAAGTCTGTTTCTACAACGACTTCCTGACCTGCATCGGATAAAGTGTACTCAATAAACATTTCAACATTCCCATTAGGATTACCATTTGCGTATAAATACAAAGGCCTTGAAATAGGGTATGTTCCATTCATTACATTTTCTGACGTAGGATACACATATTCGCTTGATTTGTCTATAGCCACAGAAATAGCTTTTGCTCTGTCATTTAAAAAACCCATACCAACATATCCCAACGCATTTGGATTTTGATAAATTTCATCACACATTGACTGTGAAGATGGCATCATCAGAGAATGAACAGAAAACTCATATTCAACATTCTTGCCGTTTTGTCTTAAAACGCGCTCTTTAAAAAACATATGCGTTCCTGAATTACTCTCTCTTGAAAGAATTACTATTTTACGATCTTCCCCGCCAACTTCTTTCCAATTTGTGATTTTTGCCATAAAAATATCTCGCAACTGCTCTAACGTTAATTTACCAACAGGATTATTTTTATTTACAAGAACTGCTAAACCATCAAGCCCAACTTTAAACTCAACAGGCTCTACATTATTACTTTTTGCCAAAAACTTTTCTTTTTCTTCTATTCTGCGCGAAGACATTGCTATATCGCATGTTTCGTTGATTAAAGAGGCAAATCCTGTACCCGATCCACCTCCTGTAACGCTTATATTGTACATCGGATATTGCTCTACAAATTTTTCTGCCCAAACTTGTATAAGATTTACAATGGTGTCAGAACCTTTGATTTGTATAGACGCAGCATACCTACCGCTAGCATTTTGAGATTTTGTACAACTGCAAAAAAGGACAGTTGATAAAATTAAAAATGTCGCTAATTTTTTCATTATTCCCACTCGATAGTTGCAGGAGGTTTGCTTGAAATATCATAAACTACTCTATTAGCGCCTTTAACTTCATTAATAATACGAGAAGACATTTTCTCAAGCAACTCGTAAGGAAGTTTTGCCCAATCTGCAGTCATTGCATCTTCCGAGGTTACCGCCCTAATAGCAATTACATGCTCATAAGTTCTGGCATCGCCCATAACGCCAACAGTTTTAACGGGTAGTATTACAGCAAAAGATTGCCATATTTTTTCATAAAGCCCGGCTTTTCTAATTTCTTCAGTTACTATAGCGTCAGCTTCTTTTAGAATATTTAATTTTTCCTCTGTTATCTGTCCTAGCGTTCTTACTGCAAGACCAGGACCCGGAAAAGGCTGTCTATCTATAATTTCTGCAGGAATTTTCAACTCTCTGCCTAAGGACCTAACTTCATCTTTAAACAAAAATTTCAACGGTTCCACAAGCTTCATTTTCATTTTCTTAGGAAGTCCGCCGACATTATGATGACTTTTAATCGGCGATTTAACCTCTTTTATGGAAACACTTTCTATAATATCTGGATATATTGTGCCTTGCAAAAGAAAATCTATACCTCTTAATTTTTTAGATTCCCTATCAAAAATATCTATAAAAGTATGTCCTATAATTTTTCTTTTCTGTTCCGGTTCAGTTACGCCTTTAAGTTTTGATAAAAATACTCTTTTTGCATCAATCATAATAAGATTTTTTCCAAACATCTTGCCAAATACTTTACGCACTCTCTCAGTTTCGCCAAGTTTTTGCAAGCCATGATCAACATAAACGCACATAAGCCGCTTGCTTATAGCTTTATGAAGCATTACGGCCGCAACAGAGGAATCAACGCCTCCGGAAAGAGCGCACAGCACCTTACCTTCGCCGACCTGTTCTTGAATTCTTTTAACTTCGTCTATAATATAAGATTTCATGGTCCAATCGCGCTTGGAACCACAAATTTTAAATATAAAATTTTGAATGATTTTTTTACCATTAACAGAATGTTTTACTTCCGGATGAAACTGAACGCCGTACATATTCTTTGCTACATTTTCTATAGCAGCGTATGGCGAGTTAGCTGATTTTGCGATAATCTTAAAACTTTTTGGCATTTTCGCGAGCTTGTCGCCGTGGCTCATCCAAAGAGTTTCTTTTGAGTTAAGACCGTCAAACAAATAACACCCACATTCTACATCGACATTTGCAAGACCAAACTCTCTATTTTTCGACGGAGCAACTTTCCCGCCAAGATGTTCTGCTATAAGCTGCATGCCGTAACATATCCCTAAAATAGGAATACCGAGTTTCCATATTTTAGAATCCGGCCATGGAGCGCTTTTTGAGTAAACGCTGTCATAACTGCCTGAAAGAATTATACCTTTTAAATCTTTAAGTCCGTAAAAAGATTTTATCGGCTTATTACCGAGATATATCTCACAATATACATTTTCTTCCCTTATACGCCTTGCAATCAACTGCGTATATTGCGAACCAAAATCTAATATCAGAATCATTTTGTTTCCTTCGCTATCATTTCCTCGTATTGTATCAAATTTTTGCCGTAGCTATAGTTTTTTGCGTCTGATATTTTCCTTTTCTGTCTGCATAAGAAACTTCACAAACTTCGTTTACGCCTAAAAATAGAACCTGAGCTATACCCTCATTGACGTAAACTTTTACAGGAACAGATGTAGTATTTGCTATTGAAAGCGTAACAAAACCTTCCCATTCAGGTTCAAAAGGAGTAATATTTACAAAAATACCGCATCTTGCGTATGTAGATTTACCGAACGCAATAGTTATAACATCTCTTGGAATTCTAAAATATTCTACGGTTTTGCCCAAAATTACAGAATTTTGGGGAAAACCGTAGAATATTTTAGAATTCCAAGAGATGTTATAACTATTGCGTTCGGTAAATCT
>JAIXNA010000006.1 GCA_020328135.1 Candidatus Endomicrobiellum dinenymphae | reverse complement strand
ATTATAATTTACAACAAATCCCAATTCATATAACTTTTTAAAATTGTCATCAATTTTTAAATTTATATCGTTTTTGCTGATCTTTATTACATAATTAAAATAAACATTTTTTTCTAGTTTTACTAAATTATTATTTCTACTATTGTAAAGCAACAAACTATCTTCATTTAAATTAACCACGAAATTATACTGAGAAATTTTCATCCTATACATATATTAGTTTCTCCAACAAACAAAATTGTACGTCCGTCCTAAATGACATAGCGCCTGCGACACCAACCACGGCTCGTAGCATAATTATGTATAATATCTTAACTTGCACGTCCTGTCCCAATACTCTTTTCATACAGAAACCATGTCTTTTCCTGCGAAGAGAGTATATCCTTCACGCAAGAGAGACGCGCCACTCATTTTCATTTTTTCAAGATTGGAATGAGTGGCGCAAGTTACACAAAGAAACACCCCGCATAAATTAATAGCTCCATGTGTAAAAGGAACATCCTAATTTAGAAGGGGAAGGGAAAAGGGTTGAAAGGAGGAAAAGGAACAGGAACAGGTGCGACTAGAACCGAACAATACCCCTCATAGCCGGCACAAGAACACGATGCTTGACTTAATTCATAATCTTCATTGTCTGATTTTACAACTCTTAAGATTTCCATACTTACCTCCTAAAAGTTTATACATATTTTGCCATGCACACCTGGTAATGCCATTGTAGCGTTTAATTAGGTAGTTATCAACACTTTGTAAAACATCACAACATATTGCGCATTTTAGGAAATTTAAATGTGATTGCGATAAAACAACGCTATCGTTTCCCTCTTTTTGACTGTTGTATTTACATTTTCTTTAGCAATCGCTCTTTCTACGGCGACTTTCGTTCGCGCAAGCCCATAAAATTTGTTGTAATACTGCATTTTGTTGCATCTTGTATGATTTACTCCAACGCCAAAGAGTTTGGCTTAAGCCAAACTCTTTGGCGTTATTAACTTCATTGTACCAGCTCTCAAAATGCGCGATGCGTGTTTTTGAGGTTTTTCACTGAAGAAAAGACTAGGATAGCAATGAGTTTATTAGCGGTTATAAATAATTCGATTAACAAAAATATCGTTTATGAGAATAATAGAATACGCAAAGAGAAGAGCAAAACCGACGACGAACGCAATAAGCAGTATTCTTGGCGTTGCATAGTTACAAGTTGTAATTTATTTGTCGTCGCAGTCGTTACGGTTGCTTCCTGCCATTCGTATGTCGTATTCGCTTTTGCGGAAATCCGTATTGCCATTGCTGTTTTTCCTTTTTCATTCAAAATATTGTATAATTAGGCTGGCTTTATGTTGATATGTTGTCGATATAAAGTTAGTTGACTATATTATGACCGTGATAGCTTTAATCTGATAATGGGGGATAATAAAAGTGGAAGATAAAAAATTAGTAAACGTTTTACGACATTCTGCAGCGCATATAATGGCGGCGGCCGTTGTAGAGCTTTTTCCAGGGACAAAAGTTGCAATTGGTCCGTCAATAGAAGACGGATTTTATTACGATTTTGACAGACAAGATCCTTTTACTTTGGATGATTTAGTGAAAATTGAAGAAAAAATGAAGGAAATAGCAAAAGAAAATCACCGTTTTGTGCGTTCTTCTATGGCTAGGGATGAAGCTATAATGGGATTTCAAGCAAAAGGTGAAAAATATAAATCGGAAATTGCGTCTCAAATTGATGATGATGAAGTAAGTATATACCAATCTGGTAATTTTACAGATTTATGTAAGGGACCTCATATAGCTTCAACTGGCGAGCTTAAGTATTTTAAACTTCTTTCAGTTGCAGGGGCTTATTGGAAGGGGGATTCTTCAAGAGAACAACTTCAGAGAATTTATGGTACAGCTTTTCTTTCCAAACAAGATTTGGAAGACTATCTAACAAAAATTGAAGAAGCGCAAAAAAGAGATCATAGAAAGCTTGGCAAAGATTTGGATTTGTTTAGCGTCAATGAATCTGTCGGAGGCGGACTGGTGCTTTGGCACCCAAAGGGCGCTTTGTTAAGAGATATTATTGAAAGTTATTGGAAAAAATTTCATATTGAAAATGGGTACGATCTTTTACTTACGCCTCACATTGCAAGCGAAGAACTTTTTAAAATAAGCGGGCATTTGCAAACCTATTCTGAATATATGTACGCCCCTATGGAAATAGAAAATAAACCATATCGCATAAAACCTATGAATTGTCCTATGCATTTGATGATATACAAAACAAGACTTCATTCTTACAGAGAGCTTCCCATAAGATACGCGGAATTGGGTACAGTTTATAGATTTGAAAAATCAGGAGTTTTGCATGGCCTCATGAGAGTAAGAGGTTTTACACAAGACGATGGTCATGTTATTGTTGCTCCAGAGCAGCTTGAAGAAGAAATGCTTAAAGTTTTCAATATGGCGATAGGTTGTCTTAAAACGTTTGGATTTAGCGAATATAAAATTTATCTAGCTACAAGACCTGAAAATAAATATGTGGGTGAGATAGAGGATTGGGAAAGGGCGCAGGCATCAATTGAAAACGCTTTAAAAAAAACAGGTTATAATTATGAAGTTGACGAAGGCGGCGGAGCTTTCTACGGACCAAAAATCGATATAAAAATAGAAGATGCTATAGGCAGATTGTGGCAGTGCTCTACGATACAATTTGATTTTAACCTTCCTGAAAGGTTTGATATTTCCTATGTTGATTCAACCGGTAAGAAAGCAAGACCATATATGATTCACAGAGCATTACTCGGTTCCTTGGAAAGATTTGTTGGCGTGCTTTTAGAGCATTATGCCGGAGCTTTGCCTCTCTGGCTTTCACCCGTTCAAGTCGCAATAGCAAATATCAATAGAGAACAACACGAGTATTGTGGAGAATTGCTGCAGAAATTAAAACAGAATGATGTAAGAGTTGTTTTTGACGATAGAAATGAAAAAATTGGTCATAAGATAAGAGAACACGAGATGCAGAAAATTCCTTATATGGCAGTTGTAGGCAATAAGGAAAAGGACGCGGCTTCCGTTGCTGTAAGAGCAAGAGGCAATAGAGATTTGGGCATTATGACAATTGATAACTTTATTTCTCTTATAAAAGAAAAAAGCGTCCCGGGAATTAATGAATTGTAAGCTTTTTAATAACAGTAATTGTGATAAACGCATGAAAGATGAGTATATATTTTATCAGCTTTTTGTCATCCATTGAAAAAGGCAATCTAAGTTGAACGATAGATACAAGAAGGTATTTAAATTGAAGTATATTAACGAAAGCAAAATAAATTATTTGCTTAAAACGGAAGCGGACGAGAAGGATATTGACATTATTTTGTCAAAAACAAAAGAATTGAAAAGATTAAGTCTCGAAGAATCTGCAAAACTTTTATCTGTAAAAAATTCTGCTGTTTTGCAAAAGATTTACGCCGCCGCTTCTTATGTAAAAAATATCATATATGGAAAACGCGTTGTGTTGTTTATCCCGATGTATATAAGCAATTTTTGCGTAAATAGTTGCTTGTATTGTGGTTTTGCATCTAATAATAAAGTTACATTGAGAAAAAAACTTACATTTAACGAAATAAAAGAGCAAACCAAAATACTTCTTAAAAGAGGGCATAAACGTATTTTGATGGTTGCTGGGGAAATGGCATCCTCAAAAGACAATATAGATTATTATGTTGGCGCAGTTGAAGCAATTTACAATGCAGAATATAAAGGCAATAAAATAAAAAGAGTTAATATAAATGTTGCTCCTATGGACGTTGAAAGTTTTAAAAAGTTGAAAAAAGCAGGAATAGGCACATATCAAATATTTCAAGAAACGTATCACGAAGCAACATACAGAAAACTCCATATCTCCGGTGCAAAAACTGATCCTGATAATCGCTTAGATGCAATAGACAATGCTTTTGAAGCTGGGATTGATGATGTTGGCATAGGACCGCTCCTCGGATTATGTAATCCTAAATTTGAAATTCTTGCATTGCTTATGCACATAGAACATCTTGAAAAAACCTACGGCGTAGGTCCTCATACTATTTCTGTACCGCGTATTGAACCTGCTCCCGGATCGAGTTATGCGGACAAACCTGAACATCCTATCGCAGATGAGGATTTCAAAAAAATAGTTGCAGTTTTAAGACTTTCAGTTCCTTATACTGGAATAATTATGTCAACCAGAGAAACCGCAAAACTTAGAGATGTTCTTGTAAATTTAGGAGTTTCGCAGATAAGCGCAGAATCAAAAGTTACTCCAGGGGGGTATGAAGAAGATTCTGCGCGCAACGATAAATTAGACAGACAATTTAACGTAAACGATCAAAGAACTCTAAACGAAATAGTGCATTCGCTGCTTTTACAAGGTTTTATGCCAAGTTTTTGCGCGGCATGCTATCGCAAAAAGAGAACCGGCGGACATTTTATGGATTTGGCAAAACCCGGCGAAATAAGGCGCATGTGTGATATTAATGCTTTGGTTACTCTTAAAGAATATCTTGAAGATTTTGCGACTCCCGAAGTAAAAGAACTAGGTTATCAACTTATTGAAGGACGTAAAGCAAAACTTGATAACGCAAGTATTAGTATGTTGGAAAAACTTTTTACAAACATAGATAACGGGGTTCGCGACGAATATGTTTAGCAAACGGTTGCTCTTGTTGCGTTGTCTGGAGACTGCTTTCCTCCTTGCCAAGCGTCTCTAAGGCTTTTTTTACTGCCGCGGAAATACGTTTTCCATCAGCTTGACCATTGGTTGTAACAACTGTTGCTTTCATAACTACGCCAAAATTTTTGTCCTCTAATGTATCTTTATTAAATAATTCTTTATCAGACATTTTTGTCGGTAAGTACTGCTCGATTAACGTCATTTCTCTTTGCTCTTTCTCTATTTCTTGTCTTCCGCCTTTTTCAAAACTCTCAATGGATTCCTTGCGTTTTTTTACTTCACTTCTTAACACCTTGACCACTTCTTCATCGTTAATTTTAATGTTTTTCATATTGCGTATGTTTAATTTCGTTCAAGATACCTCTTACTACGTTCAGTTTTTCCATATCTTGAGCTTTCATATAGGTGGTCAAATCGATTTTTAGTCTTTTAATTATTTCAATGTCTGTCATTTTTCCCCATTTATTGTAATTTTATAATGCTTCCGTTTTTCATATTTAGCTGTTTTGCTTTTCCTGAGTTTAACTCTATAACCGTGTCTGTCTTTTCTGACGAATTATATGTTTTAAGATTATAATCAGAAACATTAGGTTCAGGTTGCGCATTTTCTGAGATATCAATAACTTTGCTATTTGCAACCCACAATATATCTATTGGAAAATGCATGTCTTTCATCCAAAACACAAGTCTTCTTGATTGTTTAAAGAAAAATATCATTCCGTCGTACGGTATTTCTTTTCTGTCTGAAAGCCCCTTCGCTTTTGCTTGTTTGCTTGTTGCCGCCACTAATTTTAACGTTCTTCCGTTAACTATTGACATAGACTACATCTCCGTCGTTATATCTTTTCGAGACAGATGAACACGCGCAACAAAATGCAGATATGATAATAGCGGCAAATATTTTTAGAAAAAATTTACACAAGCGCCTATTATACAAAACTTTCCGAGGATTTATTTATAAGTAGCTAGGAATTAAAAAACAGTGATTTCAACGGTCTTGTTATATGATATTGCAAAGTAAAGTTAAGAGATCTCTAGCGATGACAAGTGTTTATTCTGATAAGGACTTGCAATCTATGGCAGAACGTTCCAGTATTAAAACATTTACGCCGGTTAAAATCGTTGACTAATCGATTGACATATTAGTCAAAAAATAAATACAATGTCTGAACTTAATATAATTCTTCGGGGAAGGTGAAGGGAACGTATTTCCTCATTCCTTACCGGCAGCGACAAAGAGTGAAATCTTTTAAGCCTGCGACTCCGCAAAATAAAAATGCGGACTGAATCTGTGTAAATCGGACGGATGCCGACGGCGATAGCGTAACAGCGCTCAAGTCCGGATGTGAGAAGATACAATAGATTTTTATTGTCTCCTAGAAAATATTTTCATTTTAATGGTTTTCTCTTTTATGAATACTAAATATATGCAGATTGCGATAGAACTTGCTAAAAAAGGCGAAGGAAAAGTTTATCCTAATCCTTTAGTAGGGTGTGTAGTTGTAAAAGAAGATAAAATTATAGGTAAAGGTTGGCATCAATGTTTTGGCGGCAAACATGCGGAGATAAATACGCTTATAGATGCTGGTAAAGATGCAAAAAATGCAGATTTATATGTTACGCTTGAACCGTGTAATAGTTATGGCAAAAAACCTCCATGCACAATTTCAATTGTTAAAGCAGGTATTAAAAGAGTTTTCTACGCAGTTAAAGATGAGAATGTTTCGGGAAGCAAAAAAATGTTAGAGGAAAATGGTGTTGAAGTGTATGGCGGATTGTTAAAGAAAAAGGCGGAGGTCTTGATTAAAGATTATTTGAGACATTTGAAAAATAAGACTAGAGTTTCAATAAAAGCGGCAATGTCATTAGATGGTAAAATTGCAACTTGCGAGTATGATTCAAAATGGATAACATCAGAAAAATCTAGAAATTTAGCGCATAAAATGAGATCTCAATACGACGCAGTTCTTGTTGGCGCAAATACAGCTCTTAGAGATAATCCATTTCTTACAACGCATTCAAAAAATCTAAAAAATCCTGTAAGGGTTGTTATAGATTCGCGATTAAAATTGCCAAGGTCGCATCATTTATTTGATTCAAGCGCGCCTACAATTATCATTTATGATGAAAAAAATACGAAAGTATCGAGACATTTAAATCGAGACGGTATAATCTTAGCGCCTGTTGACATGATGGCCGCGAAGAAAGATTTTAATGTGATAATAAAGAAATTAAATTCCTTTTCAATAAAAAGAATTTTAATAGAGGGCGGAAGTGAAATAATCGCATCAGCTTTATTTTCAAAGGCTGTAGATGATATATATTTTTTTACTGCGCCAAAAATAATAGGCGGCAAAAATGCAATTTCTGTAGTTGGCGGTCCAGGCGTTAAAAAAATTTCAGAATCATTGCGTGTAAAGAATGTACAATTCAAAAGAATTGGTCAGGATTTTATCATAACAGGACAAACTAACAAAACTGCTTTGTAGCGAAATGTATATTATCGCCGTTTTGATTGTTCCCTTGTCCTTGCCGTTCACACTGAGCGCAGTCCTCGAATATCTTAGTCTTGAGGCTTTCAGACAACAATACATGTCTTTGTAGTCATACTTGAGCGTAGCGAAGTATCTAGTCGTTGCCTTTTTATTAAGGAGATAGTAAAAATGTTTACAGGGTTAATTGAGGACATAGGGATAGTTAAAAAAATATCGTCTTCAAAAATTGAAGTTGAAACAAAACTTGAAGGCATTTCAAAAGGCGATAGCATTTCTGTCAACGGCGTGTGTTTAACTGCTGTTATTGTAAATAAGAATAGTTTTATTGCCGATTATAGCCCAAATACCGATAAAATTACAACGCTTTCAAAATTAAAGCAAAATTCAAATGTCAATTTAGAACGCGCATTAACCATGTCTTCTCGTCTTGGAGGACATATAGTAAGCGGACACGTTGATGGTACGGCGAAAATAGAAACAATAGAAAATCTTAAAAATTTTTACAAAATTATTTTTTCTTGTAAATATAACATAACGTCTCATTGTGTTGAGAAAGGCTCTGTGGCAGTTGATGGAATAAGTTTAACAATTTCGTCTTTATCAAGCTCAGGTTTTGAAATTTTTGTTATACCTGAAACTTTTAATAATACAATTGTGCAATTTAAAAAAATTGGCGATGAGGTAAACATTGAAACAGATATTCTTGCTAAATATATAGAGAAAATTGCAGATAAAAAAACTAACGGTATTTCGCTTGAAATGTTGAAAGGAAATGGTTTTATTTGAAATGAAAAATACACACAAACAAAACAAAAATTTTGCATCAGTAGAAAAGGCGATTAAAGATATTAAATCTGGAAAGATGGTGATTGTTGTTGATGATCCTGGCAGAGAAAACGAGGGTGATTTAGTTTGCGCCGCGGAAAAGACTTCTCCAGAAATTATAAACTTTATGACAAAATATGCAAGAGGCTTGATTTGCGCGCCGATGAGACACGAAAGACTCGAAGAACTTAAAATAGAAAACATGGTAGAGAAACCCACAGAAAAAAAAGGTTGTTCTTTTACTGTGTCCGTAGATTATAAAATAGGCACTACGACCGGCGTGTCAGCTTACGACAGAGCTACGACTGTTAAAAAGCTTGTTGATAAAACTGCAAGCGCTCAGGATTTTACAAGACCGGGACACATATTTCCGCTTCGCTCTAAAGACGGCGGCGTTTTGGTTAGAACAGGACACACAGAAGCTGCAGTTGATTTGGCAGAAATAGCGGGACTTTATCCTGCCGCTGTTATATGTGAAATAATGAACGATGACGGCGCAATGTCAAGAACTCCTGATCTAATAAAGTTTGCGAAAAGACATAAGTTACAAATAATAACAATGGAAGCGCTTGTTAATTATAGACGCCGTACTGAGAATTTTGTCAAAGAAGTTATAAGCGTCGCTTTTCCAACAAAATTTGGAGAATTTAAGCTTGTGTTGTTTGAGGATACTGTAGCAAAAGATTCTCATCTTGCGATTGTAAAAGGCGATGTAAAAGATAAAAAAGATGTTTTAGTCAGAGTTCATTCTTCATGCGAAACCGGGGACATTTTTCACTCGTTAAGATGCGATTGCGGCGATCAGCTTGAAACTGCTTTAAAGACTATAGAAGAAGCAGGACAAGGCGTAGTTTTGTATATGCATCAAGAAGGCAGAGGAATTGGCCTTGTAAATAAATTGAAAGCTTATCATTTGCAGGAACAAGGCATGGATACAGTCGAGGCTAATATGGCATTAGGCTTTCCTCCTGACTTAAGAGATTATGGAATAGGCGCGCAAATACTGTTTGAATTGGGCATAAAAAGTATCAACCTTATAACTAATAATCCCAAAAAAATAGCAGGACTTGAAAGTTATGGTTTAAAAATTTCGAAAAGAGTTCCAGTTGAGATTAATCCTACGAAGTCCAATAAAAAATATTTAAAAACCAAAAAAGATAAAATGGGACATTTTTTAAAGACAGTTTGAATATTATAGTCGACTATATGAGGAGGAGAAATGAAAGTTATTGGCGGACAGTTAAATGCAGAGGGGAAAAAAATTGCGCTAGTAGTATCAAGATTTAATGAGTTCATAACAAGTAAAATGATTGATGGCGCAGAAGATATGCTTAAAAGGCATGGAGTTGTTGACGACAATATTTCAGTTTATTGGGTACCTGGAGCTTTCGAAATTCCTGTAGTTGCAAAAAAAATCGTTGAAAGCGGGAAAGTTGATGGAGTAATTTGTTTAGGCTGTGTTATGAGAGGAGCTACCCCACATTTCGATTATGTTTCCGCAGAAGTTTCTAAAGGCATTGCTTCTGTTGGGCTGCAGGGCGCAATTCCTGTAATATTTGGCGTATTGACTACAGATTCTATAGAGCAGGCTATCGAGCGAGCCGGCGCTAAAGCGGGTAATAAAGGGGCTGATGCGGCAATGTGCGCAATAGAAATGATTAGTCTTTATTCGATAATTTAAGATATTTGCGGGTTTGCTGTAAGAATCCCGTTAAACCATTAAAAAAGGCATCGAAAATTAAGCAGGCTTTAAGGATTGGAGGAGTTGGATTTAAACTTAGAAGCCAAAAGAAATGATTTTATGAACCCGAGAATAAAATTAATAAATTCAGAACCGTTATCTAGAGTTTAAAGAAGAGATGTTAAAAGGAAAGGAAGGGAAGGGATAATGTTGTTAAGAGCAAGGATGATATTTTGTTGAGATTTCCCGATGAAAGCAAAGGAAGAAGTCCAGTTAGAGAAATGATC
The DNA here is from genome assembly GCA_020328135.1 of Candidatus Endomicrobiellum dinenymphae. Classification (GTDB taxonomy): domain Bacteria; phylum Elusimicrobiota; class Endomicrobiia; order Endomicrobiales; family Endomicrobiaceae; genus Endomicrobiellum; species Endomicrobiellum dinenymphae. Next base: position 4,469 of record JAIXNA010000006.1, on the reverse strand, counting down.
AGCGAAGTTAAGAGAATAGCCATAATTGCCGTAGTTGTTATCGCCACAGTGGACAACAAACAATATCAATAGAATAAGAGTCTTGTTGTTTAGGAATGGAGCGGTTAGAAATAAGGGAAATACTTAAAGTGTCTTTTCTTCTTGAGCAATAGTTTCTTTTCAGATTTAGAGACATAGGGTTTGGCAAAAGAGTTTAGTAGCATGTTTCCTAGAGAAATTACAGACTTTACAAAAAGAATCAAGGATATGTCCTTTTTCCTTTTTAGAAGCCTTGAGATAATTGTTTGTCTAAAGTTTTAAGAATTTCTATTTTAGTTTTCTTTTTCATTCTAATCCCCCCCCTCCATGTGGGATTAGAGTAGTATATTTTGCTCTTTTTTGATGTCGTTTTACACGATGCGATGCGCAAAATAGATTTTCTAGCATAAAAATTGATAGAATAAATCGCTATGGCAAAACTAGAAATAAAAAAATACGGCGAACCTGTTTTACGAAAAAAAGCGACCGCTGTTTCTGAAATCACTGAAGACATCAAAAAACTCGCTGTTGATATGCTAGAAACTATGTATGCGGCTCCGGGCGCTGGTCTTGCAGCTGCGCAAGTAGGCGTTTCGTTGAGACTTTGCGTTATTGATGTATCCCCCGATCAAAAATCTCCTCTCGTAATGATAAATCCTAAAGTCATTGCAGGAGATAATGAAGTATCTGCAAAAGAGGGCTGTTTGTCTTTCCCGGGTTGTTATGAATCTGTAAAACGGTTTGGCAATGTTGTTGCAGAGTATATTGATTTAAAAGGCAAAAAAAGAAAAATTAAATCTGAAGAATGGTTCCTTTCTAAGGCAATTCAACATGAAATAGATCATTTAGATGCAAAACTTTTTATAGATTATTTGTCGGAATGGAAAAGAAAGACTATTGAAAAAGAAATAAAGAGAAGGAAAAAAGCAGGTCAGTGGTGAAAATCTTATTTTTTGGCACGGCTTCAATTTCTAAAACTTATCTTAAAGAATTGTATAAAAATAATCATGAAATTTTTATAGTAACAATGACGGACAAGCCTGCTTTAAGAGGGCAAAAGCTTACTCCGCCCGCGGTAAAAGTTTACGCATTGGAAAACAATATTAAATTTATACAGTCTGAAAAATTTACTTCTGACGTTATTGAAATTATAAAAACTTTTAATGCCGATGCTGGGGTTGTCGTAGCTTACGGTAAGCTTATACCAAAAACTGTTTTTAATCTTCCGAAACATAGAACTTTTAATATACATTTTTCACTCCTTCCAAAATACAGAGGCGCGGCTCCTGCGCAGCATGCTTTATGTAATGGAGAAACTGAAACAGGCGTAACGGCTTTCTATATTGAAGAGGATCTTGATACGGGAAATATAATAGTTCAAGAAAAACTCGATATAGCTGTAAAAGATAATGCTGAGACCTTGTTTAACAAACTTGCGCCTTTAGGCATAAGCGTTATGAATAAAACGCTTGATTTGTTTAAAGCTGATAGCGTTAATGCAGCTGCGCAAGCTGGCGAGCCTAGTTTTGCTCCAATTTTTAGAAAAGAAGCAGGCTTGGTTAATTGGCATAAAAGCGCAAATGAAATTTATAATCAATTTAGAGGGTTATATCTTTGGCCCGGAATATATTCAATAGTTTCCAAAGGTAAACTTACAGGCAAAAGAATTAAATTTATAGATATAGAACTTTTTGAAAAGACTTCAGAAAACAAAGATTTAGGCGTTTTGTATTCTATAGAAAAAAACAGGGGATTTACAGTGTCATGTTCCGTTGGCAAAATACTAGTCACAAAGGTAAAGCCTGAAAATAAACCTGTTATGTCCGCGTGGGCGTTTATTCAAGGCGGGCAGCTTTCAATAAACAATAAGTTTTAATAATCAGATAATTCTGGAGGAATTTTCCATGGCAATTGAAATTAATGAAGGTAATTTTGAAAAAGAGGTTTTATCGTATGACAAGCCGGTGTTAGTTGATTTTTGGGCTCCGTGGTGCGGACCGTGTAAAATGCTTTCTCCTGTTGTTGACGAGCTTGTATCTGAATATGAGGGAAAGGCAAAAATATATAAAGTTAATACAGATGCAAATATGGCTCTATCAGCAAGGTTTCAAATAACTTCTATTCCGTGTTTGATTTTGTTTAAAAATGGCGAAATTGTTCAAAAAATAACAGGCTTTAGATCTAAAAACGACCTAAAAAAGATTATAGACGGCGCTCTTTAAAGTTGTTATCTCATTAGGAGTGGATTCTTCATTTTGTTTGGGGCGACAACAACGATGTGGATTTTTCAGGTCTTTGGCTTTCAGACAGACATGATTGTCGTACTTTGAGCGTAGCGAAGCGTCCATGTTGGTTGCAGTTTGTCTGTTGTTGTCTGAAACGAAGTTAAGTTAAGATATCATATCTTCGATATTTGCAAATTAAGGATTTGTTATGACATACGATGTTATTATTATTGGCGGCGGACCGTCGGGACTGTCTGCAGCTATTTATGCTTCAAGAGCAAGATTAAAAACACTGCTCATAGAAAAAAACGGGTGCGGCGGTCAAATGACGATTACTGATTCGCTTGAAAATTACCCGGGTTTTAACGGCGGAATAAACGGCTTTGACCTTGCCATAAAACTGGAAACGCAAGCGAGAGATTTTGGTACGGAAATAATGTATGATGAGGTTACAAGTATTGAAAATGGAGTAGTTAAAAAAGTAATTACTGTAAATGCGGCTTATGAAACCAAAACAATTATTGTTGCGGCAGGAACCGGCGTAAAAAAAATGAATATTCCCGGCGAAGAAAAATTTATAGGCAGAGGCGTGTCTTTTTGCGCCACGTGCGACGCGCCTTTTTATAAAGATAAAAATGTAGCGGTTATTGGCGGCGGCGACTCTGCCATTCAAGAAGCGCTATATTTGTCAAAATTTGCAAAAAATGTAACTGTCGCGCATAGAAGAGACGCATTAAGAGCCGCAAAAATTTTGCAGGAAAAAATGGCTTCACACGACAATATTTCTGTGATATACGATTCTGTTCCAAAAGAAATTTTTGGTAAAGATTCTCTTGAAAAAATAAAAATAACAAATATCAAAACAGAGGAGGATAAGGATTTGCAAGTTGACGGCGTTTTTGTTTTTATAGGACTAATTCCAAATACGTTATTTCTTTCAAATCTTACGCTTGATAAAAATGGCTATGTTATAACAGATGAAAATATGAACACATCTATCCCGGGTATTTTTGCCTGCGGCGACATAAGAAAAAAACAATTAAGACAGGTTGTAACAGCCGCATCGGACGGCGCTCAAGCAGCCGTAAGCGCCCAGCATTACATAGAAAACCAAACTTAGCAACTGACCATATTGAGTTGTTGTAGTTTGTCATTCCCGAATGGTTTAATTGGGAATCCACGTTTAGATAAATTAGAGGGTTAAGTGCAATTAAATAGTCAATACTTAACAATCAAAGAAGCGAGTTTATGGGCTACAAATTATTTGGGAAAGGAAGTAACAACGTCAAATATTTCTTATCTTGTTCAGTATGGACGTATCCGCAAAATTGGGCATGATGGTTCAACTCAAATTTCAAAATCAGAACTTGAGAAATATTATCACTCACTAAATAAATCGAGGGAACATTCTTGGAAAGGTAAGCTCGGACAGGATTTAAACTGGAAATTATCTTTTGATAATCTAAAAGAGTCCAACACAACTAAGCATATACATAGACTTCACCCATATAAAGGTAAATTTATACCCCAACTTGTAGAATATTTTTTAGACGACCATATCGATGAATTTAAAAAAGAAAAATATTTTAATAAAAATGACGTTGTTTTAGACCCCTTTTGCGGTAGCGGGACAACTCTTGCTCAGGCTAACGAGCTTGGTATGCACGCAATAGGAATAGACGTCTCTTCTTTTAATTCTTTTATCGCAAACTGTAAGATTAACGAATATGATGTTACTTCATTGGAGGAGAGCATAGGCGTAATCACAGAAAAGTTGATTAAAAACCCCCGATTTTTAAAAGACGCAGAATTTGAGCAAAGCCTTATAGAGCAATTAAAAAWATTTAACAATAAATATTTTCCTGTACCCAACTATAAGTATAAACTTAAAAGAAAACTCATAATAGATGAAGATAAATACGGTCAAGAAAAAGAGAGAGAATTTCTCCCTGTTTATAAAAATTTCGTCAAAAAATATAAAATAGAACTTCTCAAACAAAATCCTAAAACTTTTATTGAGAAATGGTATTTTAAAAACGTCATAGATGAAATAAATTTTGTTTTTGAAGAAATAAAAAACATCAAAGACGTTAATAATAAAAATATTTTAGCTTTGATTCTAAGTCGCGCAATGCGTTCGTGTAGGGCAACTACGCATTCAGATTTAGCAACGCTTGTAGAACCTGTATCAACAACAAAATTTATTTCATCTATGACGTTTTTAAA
>JAIXNA010000153.1 GCA_020328135.1 Candidatus Endomicrobiellum dinenymphae | reverse complement strand
ACGGTTGAGCAGGCTTTAGATCATCCCACTTGGAAGATCTAAAGCCTGCTCAACCGTTATTTTAGAAAAATCTTTGTTATATTTGCCATCCCCGCCATAACAAGCGATTGCAAATAAAGAATCGCTTGTTATGGCGGGGAGCTTTATAATGAGCCTTGCTGCGGAAAACGGTACCTCCGTATTACCTGTCGATAGCGAACATTCGGCGATATTTCAGTGTTGCGGCGGAGAAAAAAAATCGCAGATTAAAAAAATATTGCTTACCGCTTCTGGCGGACCGTTTTACAAATATAACAAAGATTTTTCTAAAATAACGGTTGAGCAGGCTTTAGATCATCCCACTTGGAAGATGGGTAAAAAGATAACAATAGATAGCGCTACTCTTATGAACAAAGGTCTCGAAGCTATTGAGGCATCTGTTCTTTTCGGCGTACCTATAGATAAGATTGAAATTGTTATACATCCTCAGTCTATAGTGCATTCGATGGTGGAGTATGTTGACGGTTCTGTGGTAGCGCAACTTTCAAACCCCGATATGCGTCTTCCGATACAGTACGCGTTAACTTATCCTGAAAGGGTATCGTCTAACGTCAAACCTTTAAATTTTGCAAAAATAGGTAAATTGGAATTTTATAAACCTGATTTCAATAGATTTCCGTGTTTAAAACTTGCATATTATGCCGCAAAAAAAGGACATACTTTGCCTGCGGTAATGAGCGCGGCAAATGAGGCGGCTGTTGCGGCATTTTTAAACAAAGAGATAAAGTTTACAGATATTGCAAAAATTGTTGGGAAAACAGTTCGTGCTCATAAGATTTCAAAAGATATGTTGTTAAATACTTTTTTTACTGCGGATTCTTGGGCAAGGCAGTATGCAAAAAAGTTAGTAAATAAAATCAGCTTAGTTGTCCCCGGAGGCGGCTCAATCTGGGCATTGTAATTGCAGGATTAAGTTTAAAATTTTATAAAAGGGAATTAACAAATGACTATTGTTCTTCAGGTACTTGGCGTTACGGCTGGACTTGGCTTTTTGATTTTTATACACGAGCTGGGACATTTTTTTGCTGCAAAAATGTGTAAAGTTAGAATATTAACATTTGCTATTGGTTTTGGTCCAGATTTAATAAAACATACTTACAAGGGCACAAAATATTGTATCAAAGCTGTTCCTTTCGGCGGGTTTGTTTCTATGGCTGGCGACAATCCCACTGGAGCTACGGGTGGAGAAGGCGAATATTTATCGCTTAAGTGGTATAGAAAAGTATGGATATCTTTTGCAGGTCCTTTTTTTAATTATGCTCTAGCCGTTTTTCTTTTTGCCTTCGTTTTTAATATATGGGGAACGCCGAAGCTTCCTATAAGTTCTTCTATAGGCGCTGTTGTAGAAAATTGTCCCGCAGCGCAGGCAGGTCTTGTTCCCGGAGATAAAATAAAATCAATAGACGGCGTAGAAATAGATACATGGAATGAATTGTTAAGCAATTTAAAAAATAAGGCCGAAAAGCAAACAGCTTTTGTAATAGAAAGAGGAATTTATTCTTTTGATTTAAGTATGATTGTTGCAAAAGATTCTGCGACAGGGGAAGGCTCAATAGGTATAGCGCCTTTGACAACAAATATAAAAGTCGGATTTTTTAAATCTATTTGTCTTGGAGCAAAAGTTTCAATAACGCAAACTGTTTTGCCTGTCGCATATCTTATAGACAAAGTTATTTCGTTTGAAACTCCTGAAATTTTAGGTCCTATTGGCATTATGCGGACTATGGCAAACGTTACAAAATCCGGAATGCAGGACTATTTAAGGTTTCTTGCAATTATATCGGTTGCCTTGGGATTATTTAACTTATTTCCTATTCCTATGGTTGATGGCGGCATGATAGTTTTATTTTTTGTCGAAGGAATAATAAAAAAACAGATAAGCGCAAAAATCGTTCAAATTTACAATACAATAGGTTTAGTTTTTACAGTAGTCATTTTTCTTTTTGCAACATACAGCGATATTTTGCGTTTAGGCGTTGGCAAGCTGTTTGGGAAATAAAGCAGATGGGAACAGATGAAATTGTTTCCTCTCCCTTTGCGGGGCTGCCGCGCGACGAATAATGAGCGCGAGTCTAGCAGCGAGGGAGATGTGGTCGCGCTGGGAAGCAGTGAAATTGCAGACTTCAACTGCTTTAGGCAGGGCTTGGAGATTGTCTTTAAAATATATGCAGTATATGTTCAATGAATTTACATTTAGAATGAATGACGGCAGCTTTGATGGATTGTTGACGCAGGCGTTTTAAGATAAGCTTGAAACGGGAAGAAAAATATGCCAGCAGATAATAAAAGAACAGCTAACGATACTTTACTTTTCAATCAATATTTAGAAAAGATAGAAAAAATTCCCGTTGCAAGTTTCAATAAAGAGCAAAAGGAAATTGCTAAACTTATCATAAAAAATACATCGGAAAAAGATTTAGACAAAGTATATAATCTTATCGCTCAGAGAGTTAAAACCGGGTTCGTGTTTGATTCTGCGCCTGAAGTCAATCATAACTGCGTCGCCTTGATTGAAGAAAACAAAGATTTATTCATAGAAAGCAATGCTTTTACTTTAACCGGAAATGTCGCGACAGAACATGCCTTGATCATAGGCGAAAACTACGACGCATTAAAAAACTTATGCGCAACCTACATAGACAAAAACGGCAACGGCTTGATAGATGTAATTTATATAGACCCGCCGTATAACACGGAAAGCGCAAAGATAGAAGGGAACGACTACAAGGAAGAAATATTGGCATCTAAATTTATTTA
>JAIXNA010000152.1 GCA_020328135.1 Candidatus Endomicrobiellum dinenymphae | reverse complement strand
ACTGTTTTTGCAGTCGGGCAAAGAAATAATAAAAATGATTAAAGATAACGGGAAAGAAGTATTTTTGGATTTAAAATTTCACGATATTCCAGCTTTTTTAAAATCATAAACATCGAGAGCCAATATAATTTTTTTCATATTCCTTTTCCTTTTTTTTATTCCTCTTTCTCAGAAAGAGGCGACGGCAAAGCCGTCGGGATATGAAGCGTGGTAATGCCACAACAAGCACTGACAGCGCGTACGCTGGGTCAAGGATTGTCTTTATTTTTTTACAGTATTAAGCATGCCAATTATTTGTTTTGCAGATTTAATATTTTTCTCTTTCAATATGTTTTCAACTTCATCAATAATATTTATTAATTTTTTCGGAGAAACTAAGCTCGCGCTTCCGACGCTTACCATCGTTGCTCCTGCAAGCATAAATTCAACTGCGTCTTCACCCGTCATTATACCGCCGCAACCTATAATCGGTATCTTTATACTTCCATAAGAGTCATATACGCAACGCACAGACATCGGCTTTACACAAGCTCCTGACATTCCCCCTTTAACAGTAGAAAGTTTATGCTTAAAAGTTTTAACGTCTATAGCCATTGCAGGATAAGTATTTGTAAGAGTTACTCCATCTGCTCCTGCATTCTGCGCCGCCAAAGCAAGTTCTGCAATATCAGTTACAAGCGGGGATAGTTTTGCAATAACAGGAACTTTTGACACTTTTTTTACGCCTTTTATTACATCTCTCATTAATGGTAAATCGTGGCAAACTATTTTCTTTTTTAAATTAGGGCAAGACAAATTAAGTTCTATTGCAGATATGCCGTTTTGCTTGCTCAATATTTTTACAGTTTCAACACACTCGTTTGTAGATGCCCCGGCAACGCTTACAATTACAGGCGCGCCGATTTTATTTAACTTTTCAAGAGGTTCTTCAACAAAAGCTCTAATACCAATATTTTGTAGCCCGATACTATTTAACATTCCTGAAGCTACTTCGGCAATTCTAGGCTGCAAGTTTCCAAAACGAGGTTCTAAAGTAATCGTTTTTGTTACAATACCGCCGAGTTGTTTCAAAAAAATTAAGTCCGCAAGTTCATAACCATAACCGAAAGTTCCAGATGCCGTAAGCACCGGATTTTTAAACTTAATTCCCGCAAAATTTATGCTTAAATCTGGTTTCATACAGTTTTATTTTCAACCTTATATTTTCTTTTAGGTTCAAGAAACATTGGTTGCGCATTATAATTGGTTTTCTTATCCTTAAATTTTAATTTATAATTTTCTTTAATTACTCCATTATTGTTTAATCTGCTAATTATCATTTTAAAGTATGGTTTATGTAGTTCGCTTGAGATGAAATTTCTTCCCAATTCTTTACACAAAACAAGCTCAGATCCAGAGCCGCCAAATAATATTTTTACTAAATCATTTTCTTTGGTCGAAGCTTTTATCAACATTTCTACTAATCCTAAAGGTATTTGGCAAGAGTGAAAAGTTTTATCTTTAGACACATTTTTCACTAAATCATAATACCACCAAGAATATGGCATCCGTCCATTTGAACCTTCTGTCATTCTTTGTTGTATTCTTTTATCAGTTGGGTTTTGATAAGGAACGACGACCTGCTCTTTGTAAAAATTATTATTCTTTGACTTTGTAGCATGTAATATTGATCTATGCGCCGTTGTAAATTTTTTATGAGAATGTCCTACATTGGTATTGTACACCCAAACATAATCAAAAACATCGTAAGCATTGCCATCTAAATATTTCACTCTTAAATAAGCATTTTGTTTCGGATAATTTATCATAAACAAATTACCTTCACACTTCAACACTCTCATGGACTCGCGAGTTAATTCAATGTACCAATCTATATATTTATCCCATTTTTTAGTGTATTTCTCGCCATTATWATTAACGCCTACATTATAATCAGGATCGCCATATATCATGTCAACAGAATTGTCAGGGATTTTCTTTAGGGTTAATAAAACATCTTCATTGAATACTTTATTTATAAATTCATTCATTTTCAAACTCTTTTCTTTTTAAAAGATACTCTTTCTTTTTAAGTAATTTTATGCTCATTATGTCCAATGGATTCTTGAATGTATAATTGTACAATCTGATTATAGAATTGCCTTTGTCTTTCTGTCTAACAAGATAACATGCAGTTAATTTTTCAATATTTAATTTGTTGCTTTGCTTCAGATTATAATAGTATCTGAAGGGATTATACGACTGATAAATATTGAAATTTTCTATCCATCGGTTTAGTTTGGCATTTTTACCCTCAAAAACAGTAACATATCCAGTATTTTCAAGAGTTAAATCTATTTCTACTTGTAAATTCTTAAACTCAAATTTTTCGTTCCCCATAAAATATTCAAAAGAAACGCCTCTTTTTCTTTCGCTGTTATACATTTTAGGAACAATGCCGACATAATCTTGGTAAAGAAAGTCATGCAAAATTCTATGATTGTTTGCAAGCGATAAAATACAGGATTCTGATATAGAAAAATCATTTAAAATACTTGGTCTATACTGCCATTCAACTATTTCATTATTTTCTATTTTTTCAAAAGTATGATATACTTTATCTATACCTTCTACAAACTTGCGCTTTCCATTTCCCAAATGATCTATAAAACAGTTTGCTTTAACAACAGTTTCTGGTAATTTAGACACATCGTCTATTTTCGTCATATCATACGGATTTGTATTTGATCCATATTTTTTGACAATATCTTTTACTAAATTATTATCGAATACAAAATCATTTTTCTTTT
>JAIXNA010000151.1 GCA_020328135.1 Candidatus Endomicrobiellum dinenymphae | reverse complement strand
TGCATTTTTTACGCCCTCGGCAACCATTCCCAAACACTTTTCAGCTTCTTCCAAACATTTTCCCTCGCCTATCGATTGCCCTACAGAGCGATTTCTTGAATGCCTTGAAAAACAGGTAACCAACAAATCGCCTAATCCGGATAATCCGTAAAAAGTTTGTTCTTTTCCGCCTAAAGCAACTCCGATTTTTGTAAGTTCTCTAAGACCTCTTGTAACTATTGCGGCCTTTGCATTATCTCCGTAATTTAAACCATCAATGATTCCCGAAGCAATTGCAAAAACGTTTTTTAAAGCCGCTCCAATTTCAACGCCTATAATATCAGTTTGATTGTAAACTCTAAAAAAATCATTCATAAAAAGAATTCTACATTTTTCTGCAGTTTTAATATTTGTCGCCGCCGACGTAACAGCAGTTGGAATTTTTCTACACACCTCTTCAGCATGGCTTGGGCCTGAAAGAACAGCGATGCCGTTGTACACATTTCTAAAAACATCGTTTATCACTTCTGACATTCTTAAAAGAGTATTATTCTCTATGCCTTTTGTTGCGCTTATTATGAGTTTTTCGTAAAGAGATATTCCATTATCTTTTAACAACATGCACGTCGATCTCATATACTGCGATGGAATTGCAAACAAAACTGCCTGACTATCTACAAAACTATCAAATCCGCTTGTAACAACCATTCCTTCATGCAAATCAGCGCCTGCTTTAAAAGGTTTTATTTTTCTGTCCTGCAAATCTTTTGCTCTTTTTTTATCGTACTCCCAAAGAGTAACATTATGCCCATTGTCAAACAAAAGCGTTGCAAGCGTAGCGCCCCACGAGCCTGCTCCCAAAACAGTAATTTCCATTCTATCTCCTCTTAAATATTCTAAATCTGTTTTCAGAACCATCTTTTAATCTTTTTATATTTGCTTTGTGTTTATAAACGATTAACATTGCGCAAGCAAAAGAAAATATTATAGGTTCCACGCCATATCCTAAAAAATAGAAAGATAGAGGTAAGCTTATCGCAGCGCATATTGATCCCATTGCGACATAACCCGAAAACATAAAAACTAAACCAAAAATACTAAAAGCCAGCAACGAAGGCAATGGCATAAGCGCCAAAAACACACCTAATCCTGTAGCAACACCCTTTCCGCCTTTAAATTTTAAAAATATTGTAAATATATGTCCAAGTATTGCAGCTACCGCAACAGCAACGGAGTAAGAAGAAGAATTATCTATTAATTTTGCAAAATATACGGGAATAAAACCCTTTAAAACATCTGCCACAAAAGTTGCTATTCCTGCGCCTTTTCCAACTGACCTGAAAACATTTGTAGTTCCTGGGTTTCCTGACCCCGCTGTACGTATATCAACTTTGGCAACGTTTTCAGCAATAATATACGCAAAAGGAATTGACCCGCATAAATATGCAAAAACAATATATAAGAATTTTATAAACATTTTATTACTGCTCCATTTTCTTCTTATAATATTTTCTAAATTTTAATACTATCGGCGTACCATAAAAACCAAATCTTGCTCTTAAACAATTTTCGAGAAATCTTTCGTAAGAAAAATGTACGAGTTCCGTGTCATTTACTGAAAAAACAAATACAGGCGGTTTGGATGCAACTTGAGCATATTCTTTTAATTTTAACGTTTTACCTTTACTTGTATAAGGTTTTTTTGCAAGAGCATCTCTTATAACTCCATTAAGTTCTTCTTGCGTAAGTTCTTTTGAATACTGTTTAAACACAAGCTCTGCTTCTTGAAATACTCTCTCTAATCTCTGTCTCGTTTTTGCCGATATAAAAAGAATATCCGCCCAGTTCATAAACTTTATTCTTTCTCTCAGTTGCTCTTCAAAATATTTTGCAGCTTCTTCTTTTTCCTCTATCAAATCCCATTTATTTACGGCTACAATAACCGGCTTTTTCTTTTCACGAAGAAGTCCTGCAATTTTAACTTCAGTCTCGCCAATACCCTGAGAAGCATCTGCGACCAAAACCGCAACATCTGCATCCTCAATAGCATAGTCTGTACTAAGGGTTGAAAGATATTCCATATCATCTTTCATTTTACTACCTCTGTGCAAACCGGCAGTATCTATAGCAATATACTCTTTGTCATTAACCTGTACATGAACAGCCAAAGAATCTCTTGTTGTGCCGGGAATATCGTGAACAATACTTCTTTCTTCTTTAGCAGCAGCATTTATAAGTGAAGATTTCCCCACATTTGGTTTCCCCACAAAAATTATTTTTAAGATATCTTGCGTTTTCTTTGATTTTCTGTCGTATTTAATATTGTCCCAAATCCAATCCAATAAATCGTGTATGCTCCTTCCATGATTTGCAGAAATAAAAACAGTTTCAACAAAGCCAAGCTTGTAAAATTCGTAACCTTTGATATCTTCTGCTTGCGTGTCTATTTTATTTACTACAAGAATTGTTCTCTTCTGGCTAAGTCTTATTTGCTGGGCAATTTGCGCGTCCATAGGATGAATACCAGTTTTACCGTCAACAACAAACAACACTATGTCTGCTTTCTCAACAGCAACGCCAAGCTGGCGAGACATATCTTTTGAAAAAACTGAAACGTCCGAACTCCAACCTGCAGTATCTGTCACGATAAATTTTTTATCTTTCCATGAAACTTCATAATCATTCCTATCCCTTGTTGTGCCAGAAGTTTCATGGAAAGATAAAAAATTTATCGTGACAGATACTGCAGGTTGGAGTTCGGACGTTTCAGTTTTTTCAAAAGATATGTCTCGCCAGCTTGGCGTTGCTGTTGAGAAAG
>JAIXNA010000036.1 GCA_020328135.1 Candidatus Endomicrobiellum dinenymphae | reverse complement strand
AAGAATACCATTCTTTGCATCTGAGCCATTAACTCGGGAGTAAGTTCTTCTTTTCTTTTTTCATACGACTCAATGACTCTTCCACAAATATCAGTTTGAAGAGCATCCTTTGAGAAAAAGTTTATTTCATCTTTATTTTCAATTTCGTATTTAACACCAAAAATCCTAGACAACCATGTACTTATGCTAGTCCAATCCCACTCTTCCGCATATTTTTCAGCAGCCCAAGTAAAAAGTTTTTCCTCAATGGACTCGCTAATCATATCTTTGATGGTGTCTGTTATATCTTCCCCTTCGAGAATCTCGTTTCTTAATATATAAATAGCTTCTCTTTGCTTATTCATAACATTATCAAAATCTATAAGTTGTTTTCTTATATCAAAATTCATTCCTTCCACTTTTTTCTGCGCGCCCTCCACTGCTTTTGATATCCAAGGATGTTGTATATCGTCACCTTCTTTTAAACCTAACCTCTGCATCATTACGGACATTTTATCGGAACCAAAAAGACGCATAAGCTCGTCTTCCATGGAAAGGAAAAACCTTGTAGATCCCGGATCGCCTTGTCTGCCTGCGCGTCCTCTAAGCTGATTATCTATTCTTCGCGATTCATGTCTTTCCGTGCCTATTATGTGAAGTCCTCCTAATTTCTTAACCTCTTCATTTTGAAGCACAGCGCCTGCGCCAAGAACAATATCCGTACCTCTACCCGCCATATTTGTAGCAATTGTAACTGCGGATTTTGCCCCTGCAGTCGCAATAATTTGAGCTTCTACAGCATGGTACTTAGCATTTAATACCTGATGAGGAACGCCTTTTTTTCTAAGCATGGAGGCTATTTTTTCAGATTTTTCTATCGACCTTGTACCGACAAGAACAGGCTGACCGTTTCTCCACAGAGATTCGATTTCGTTGATTATAGCATTGTCTTTTTCTTTTTCGGTTCTATATATAACATCGGGATGATCCTTCCTTATCATCGGATTGTTTGTGGGCACTTCTACAACTCCAAGTTTATAAATTTCCCAGAATTCAGCTGCTTCGGTTGACGCTGTGCCTGTCATCCCTGAGATTTTTTTGTACATTCTGAAAAAATTCTGAAACGTTATTGTCGCAAGGGTTTGATTTTCATCTGCAATTTTTAAATTTTCTTTTGCTTCAACCGCTTGATGAAGTCCGTCAGACCATCTTCTACCCGGCATTAGTCGTCCTGTAAACTCATCTACAATTACGACTTCACCATCTTTTACAACATACTCAACATCGCGACGATATAAATTATGCGCTTTTATGGCCTGCGTTATGTGATGCACCCATTCAGATTGCAAATCATCATAAATATTTTTTATACCCAATATTTTTTCAGCCTTTTGAACACCCTGTTCCGTTAAAACAATAGAATGATTCTTTTCATCAAGAAGATAATCGTAACCCTTTGATAAGTCGATATTATCGTATTTTGCTTTTATTTCTTCGCTTTCGGTAACTTTTCTGCCCTTAAGCATAGGGACTATTCTGTCAGAAATATAGTATTTATCCGTTGACTGTTCACCCGCGCCGGAAATAATAAGAGGCGTTCTTGCTTCATCTATTAAAATAGAATCGACTTCGTCTATAATTGCATAGCCGAGAGGACGTAAAACTCTGTCTTCTTTTGAAACAACCATATTGTCTCTTAAATAATCAAATCCAATCTCATTATTTGTAACATAAGTTATATCGCGGTTATAAGCTTCTTTTCTTTCCGTGTTTCTTGTCTCGTGCCCGACGTTTCCAACGGTAAGACCAAGTTTTTCATAAATCGCGCCCATCCATTCCTTATCTCTTTTTGCAAGATAATCATTAACGGTTACCACATGAACACCAGTTTGAGGCAAAGCATTAAGATATGCAGCAAGCGTAGCAACTAAAGTTTTTCCTTCTCCCGTTCTCATCTCGGCAATTTTGCCTTTGTGAAGTATATAACCGCCTACTATCTGTACGTCAAAATGTCTTAAACCAATTGTTCTTACAGAAGCTTCTCTAACGCACGCAAAAGCTTCGGGCAAAATATCGTCTAAAGTTGCCCCCTTTTCAAGACGTTCTCTAAACTCAACTGTTTTATTTTTTAATTCGTCATCCGTAAGCTGTTTTATGGCAGACTCAAAAGCGTTAACTCTCGCAACTACCGGTTTTATCGCCTTTATATCTCTTTCATTTTGGGAACCAAAAATTGTACCTAAAATACCTCTCAACACGTTTAGCCATCCTTGTTCGTTACGGAGTATTAATTTATATCTGTTATTTTGACCGGTTGATTATATAATTTATTGATTAATCTTGACAACTTTTTCTTTCTTTTTTTCGATGTTTCTTTTAAACGATTTAGCAGGACGTGTTACATAAATTTTAAAACGATTTGATTAAATACAAATATAAATTCTTTGGAAAGTTTTATTGCATCGTTATTTTGTTCTAGTGTTTTATCTTTTAAACATTCTAAAAGTACGGTTTGGCGTTCTAAACTATTAAAACAATTCACGTCTGCACCTTCGTTTAAAAGCCTTAGCCCTAGCATAATTTTTTCCGTTTTATAAAGTTCATCGCCTATATATTCCGATTCCATTTCTAACGAAGATACATTGCCGCATCTACTTTGCACGCCTTTCAGTAACGAACATACTGCAATATATTTTTCTATATCATCAATATTTTTATATCTTATCTTTATCAAATATCCTGCAGCGCCTGCGCCAAGACCTATATATTCAAAATTACGCCAATAATTTGAATTGTGAAAAGATTCTCTGCCTCGTTTAGCCCAGTTTGAAATTTCGTAATGAACATAACCATTACTGGCTAAAACTTCTACGGCTTTATCATACATATCTCTTTGAATATTGTCGTTTATAGTAACACTGTTTAAATAAAAAGGCGTACCCTCTTCAATTGACAAAGGATAAAGCGATAAATGCTCGCTATTAAAAAGCAAAACTCTTTTTAAATCTCTTTCCCATTCTTTTACCGTCTGATTTGAAAGTCCGTACATCAAATCAATATTGATATTATCAAAACTTTCCTTTCTAGCTATGTCATATGCGCTACAAAAAGTTTGAGAATCGTGTATTCTTCCTAAAAATTTAAGCGATTTATCCTCAACAGCCTGTAAACCTATGCTCAATCTATTTACTCCAAAGTTTTTAAGAAGACAGAGTTTTTCTCTTGAGGTCGATTCGGGATTTAATTCAAATGTAAATTCGCAAACTTCCGATAAATCAAAAATATTATTTAATGCCTGCAAAAGTTTTTCGAGTTGTCTTAAGGATAAAACAGATGGGGTACCACCGCCAATATATATCGAATTTATTTTTTGGTTCCTAAATTGACTTGCATGTTTTATTAAAGCGTCAACGTATTTATTAACTAAAACAACGTCATATTTTACCGAGAAAAAATCGCAGTAATAACATTTTTGTTTACAAAATGGAATGTGAATATATAAACCTAACATATTTTATTACTTGAAAAATACATAAAAAGCATTTTACTACGAGAGAGGTAATTCCTAATGCTAACAACGCATAACCCGCCAATGCCAAAGGCATCGCCATCTCTTTCAGAAAAAGGGAACAACTACAACTGATAAAATTTATTTGGAGACCGATTTTGATAATTTTGCATTATCTTTAAAAAGTTCGGCTATCCCGCCTATTGACGCTGTAACACCGGCAGTTTCTAACGGTAAGAAAATCTTTGTTGCTCGACCGTCCGCAACTTTTCCAAGAGTTTCAAGATACTTAATGGCGAGAAGATCGTTCGTAGGTCTACCTTCGTGTATGGCATTATAAACCACTTCGATTTTATATTTTTCCGCTTCGGCAACCTGTTTTATTGCTTCGGCTTCGCCCGCAGCTTCTAAAACTTGTTTTTCTTTCACAGCTTCTGCATCAAGAATTACAGCCTGCTTTTCGCCTTCAGCCTTAAGAATTGCAGCTTGTCTTAAACCCTCCGCTTCTAAAATATTTGCTCTTTTTTCTCTTTCGGCTTTCATCTGCTTTGACATAGCATCTGTGATATCTCTTGGCGGATCGATTTTTTGTATTTCAAGTTTTGTAACTTTTACACCCCATTTATCCGTAGCTTCGTCCATTACAACCCTTAACTGCGTATTGATTTTTTCTCTGGATGTAAGCGTACTGTCTAACTCCATATCTCCAATTACATTTCTTAAATTTGTCTGCGCAAGTTTTAAAGCTGCAAGCGCAAAATTCTCGATGTTGTAAACAACTTTCACGGGATCTGTAACCTGAAAATAAATTATAGCATCAACAACTACAGAAACGTTATCTTTCGTAATAACGCTCTGTGGCGGAACGTCTATAACGCGCTCTCTCATATCAACAATCACCATTCTTTGAAACATAGGAATTATAATATTTGCGCCCGAGCCTCTCGTGCTTGTATACTTGCCTAGAGTTTCAACAAGTCCTTTTTCATACTGTCTTATTATTTTTATAGAACTTGCCACAAAAATAACCGCAAAAACTAAAACTACGACAACAAAAAGAATAGACATATTATCCCCCTATTTTTTCAACAACAAGCATCGTTCCGCTTACTTTTTTTATTATTACCACTTCGCCGATTTCAATATCAACGTCAGACTCAGCTCTCCATATCTCGCTTGAAATTTTTACGAAACCCGACTTTAAAGGCATTATCTTTTCCGTAACTATAGCTTCTGCCCCAATAAGAGCATCTACATTTGAGCTGACAGTTTTAGATTTGCTTATCATTTTTTTAAAGATAGGTCTTACAAGATACAAAGCCAGGATAGAAATAATTAAAAAAATCGTAAATTGCAACAAACTTGAATCAGTAAAACAAGATATTGCTGCCGCAAAAGCCGAGCCCATAGCAAGACAGATAAAGAAAAAAATCGATGTCGTTGCTATTTCAAAAATTATTAGAACAACTGCAATCACAATCCAAGCAATCCACGTCATATAACTCTCCAATATAGCAGCAATGCTTTGCCTTTCACGTACTTATCAGGCAAAGGCCCCCAAAAACGAGAATCAAAAGAAAAATCTCTATTATCGCCCATCATCATATAATGTCCTTTGGGAATAATTACAGGTCCGAAATTATCTCTTATTGCTGACATAGATTTAAAGCTGCCTTTTTCCCAAGATTCTTGATAATCTTTGTTGCTTGCAAACAAATCGAAACTTTGTCGAATTGCAGTGTCGTTAAAAACCGCATAAGAATCTCCACTGCAAACGTCATTTACAAAAAGTTCTTTATTTTTTATTTCCACTTTATCGCCTGCCACAGCTATACATCTTTTTATGAAATCTTTCGTTATGCCTTTTTCTCTTTCAGAAATCTCTAAAGCTTCAGGAGGACACTGAAAGACAACTATATCTCCACGATTTACATTTCGGAAAGGCATATAACGCTTTCCATCGCTTGTGAACGGAATTTTAAAGCCGTAAATCAATTTGTTTACAAAAAGACGATCGCCTTCTAAAAGAGTGTTTCTCATACTACCCGACGGAATTTTAAAAGCTTGAACAAAGAAAAACATAATGAAAGACGCTATTATAAGCGCTGTCCAACCTGTGTCAACCCATGGATAAACATTTTTAAATAATTTTTCGGATGTTTCGGTTTTAAAATATTTTTTTGTGGTTAGCATTATCATGGCTATTACAAAAAGAACACACCCTGCAAAAAAAAGATAAAACTCCATAGAGAAACGAGAAAAAAAGTAAAACTTCACAAGAATGCGCCTCTTTTGATATTTTATAAATCCTTTGGAGATTTTCTTTTCTCAAGGATTGACAGCAACAAATAAAATGCACTTCTAGCACGAATTTTGAATTAACTTAGCAACACGTAAACACACCATCTTGCAGTTAGACTATACTCCGCAGTGGAGTATAGCATATAAGAACAAAAAATAATCAATTAATCTTCTATCCCGAGAACAGCAACAAATGCCTCCGGCGGAATCTCTACCCTTCCAAACTGTCTCATCTTACGCTTACCTTCTTTTTGTTTCTCAAGAAGTTTACGCTTTCTTGATATATCGCCGCCGTAACATTTTGCAAGAACGTCTTTACGCATTGCAGATATTGTTTCTCTAGCGATTATTTTATTGTTCACTTTTGCCTGTATAGGAATTTCAAACATGTGTCTTGGTATAATACTCCTAAGTTTTTCAGTAAGATAATGGGCGACAGTCTGGATTTTATCTTTATGAGCAATAATCGTAAAAGCATCAACGACTTCCGTGTTTATCATAATTTCTAGTTTGACCAAATCTCCCTGTTGATGTCCTACATGCTTGTAATCAAAAGAAGCATATCCTTTGGAAACTGATTTTAGAGCATCATAAAAACCTACGATAATTTCAGCAAGAGGCATATGATATTTTAATACAGTTATTTTAGTGTTCATGTACCTCATCGATATCTGCTTGCCTCTTCTTTTTTGGCACAGCTCAAGCATAGCTCCTAAATACTCAATCGGGCAAATTATGGTTGCCTTAACGTAAGGTTCCCAAATTTCTCCGATATCTGCGTTGTTTGGAAATCTTGCAGGATTATCTATTGCTATAATTGAGTCTCTAGTTTTTACCTTATATACAACGTTTGGAGCTGTAACCAAAAGATTTAAACCAAACTCTCTTTCGAGTCTTTCTTTAACTATTTCCAAATGCAAAGATCCTAAAAATCCGCATCTAAAACCAAATCCCAAAGCTACCGAGGTTTCAGGAAAATAAACAAGAGATGAATCTGAAAGTTTTAATTTTTCTAAAGCCATTTTTAAACCGTCATACCCAGATGCGCTATTTGGATAAAGACCTGCAAAAACAAAAGGATTTATTTCTTTGTACCCTTCGTGAGGATGTTTTGTCGGGTTTATACTTTCGGTAATTGTATCGCCGATTTTTATATCCCTTATATCTTTTATGCCGGCTACAACATAGCCTACATCTCCTGAAGAAAGTTCATCGGACTCGACCATTTTTATTTTCATATATCCAACTTCAAGCGCTTCATGTTCTACATCTGATGCCACAAATTTTACTTTCATATTTTTACGAATTCTACCGCCAAACACTCTTATAATGACTATAACACCGCGATAAGAATCATAAAATGAATCAAAAATTAAAGCTGACAACGGCTCTTCTTTTACAACTATTGCAGGAGGAATATTTGCAATTATAGAATCAACTATTTCACCAATACCTATACCTTCTTTAGCGCTTGCGAGGATAGGTTCTGCGTCAACATCAAGACCTTCTTTCATTTGTTCATAAGCGCTATCTATATCGGCAGTAGGTAAATCTATTTTATTTATTACAGGCACTATTTTGAGTTTTGCATTTTTTGCAAGCATTGTATTTGCAAGAGTCTGAGCTTCTACGCCCTGAGTAGCGTCTATAACTAAAATCGCGCCCTCGCATGCTGCAAGAGCTCTTGAAACTTCATAGGTAAAGTCCACATGACCCGGAGTGTCAATTAAATTTAAAACATATTTCTCGCCGTTTTTAGCAGTATAATTCATTCTTACGGCCTTGGCTTTTATTGTTATTCCTCTTTCTCTTTCAAGCTCCATATCATCAAGAATCTGTTCTTTCATTTCTCTGCTGGAAATTGTTCCGGTGTATTCAAGCAGTCTGTCAGCAAGTGTACTCTTACCGTGATCTATGTGCGCTATGATGCAAAAATTTCTTATATTAGGCATTACGTTCTTCCTCATTTAGTACGCATCTTGTTATTGTATCATATGATTGAAGGGAACGGCAATGCCACGACTCTCTAGATACTGAAAAATCTCAAAAACACACATTGCACATTTTGAAAGTTGGTATAATGAAGCCAACACCAAAGGTTTGGCGTAAATTATGCAAGATGCAAAAGGCAGACTTGCATTTAGCAGAGAATACGATAGATTAAACAGTAAAAACGCTCAAGATTTTTCGAGATATTAACAAAAGAGTATCCGTTTAAGATAAAGCGGATACAAACAGATAACGGATACGAACGCAAGTATTTGGATTTGGAA
>JAIXNA010000005.1 GCA_020328135.1 Candidatus Endomicrobiellum dinenymphae | reverse complement strand
TTAAAAATATTATTATAAAAACAGATAATTCCTAACGTGGCTCCGTTACAATTTCTGCTCAAATTCTTTTGTTACAAATATAATAGTAGTTCCGCTTGCGGGTACTATTCTTTATATGGGCGTATTTTTTTACTTCTTAACTTTTCTATTTCAATATATGGCGATATTGAAATAGAAAAGTTAAGAAGTAAAAAAATACGCCCATATAAAGAATAGTACCCGCAAGCGGAACTACTATTATATTTGTAACAAAAGAAATTATTGAAATTTTTCCAAAATAGTACATACACATGGGTATCAAAAGAATTTGAGCAGAAATTGTAACGGATAACACRCCGCAGAAAAAACGAAGTATTTTATTTTTCACTTCTTTAAACAAATTAAAAATATTATTATAAAAACAGATAATTCCTAACGTGGCTCCGTATGACATTTGAAACGATGCTGTAAATAATTGCTGCGGCTGAAAAATAAGTATACTTAACGCAGACAATGCAATCGAACTATATATCAAAGGCTCTCTGTCTAAAGCTAAAGAAAAAAATATACATGCAAACATTACCGCAGATCTTAATGCCGGCGGGTTCGCTCCGGTTGCAACAACATAAAAAAATACAAAAGGAACGCTCAGTAAAGAAGCTTTTTTTAAAGAAAGACCTGTTAATTTTAAAACAAAAAGAGCTATTATGCCTATAAACCCTACATGCAAACCGCTTACCACTAAAATATGCATTACGCCTGAATCTGAAAAAGTATTTTTAATATCATGCGTTAAAGAACTTTTATCTCCTATAAGAAGAGATTTTAAAACATCTGAACAAGGCCTTTGAAAGTAAGCATCAATTTTGTTTATCATATCTTGCTGAAATTTAAAAGCAAAATTTTTAATTATGTTAGGGTCAGATTCAATATATTCAAAAGAAGAAATATCTAAAATAGTATATATTTCGTTTCTTGCTAAATATTTTTGATAGTCGAACACTAAAGGAAATGCTGATGAGAAAGGTTTTTTTAATTTTCCTTCAATACTAATTATATCACCGTAAGATATGGAATATCCGGCAGGCGAATTTACAATAATTTTTTCGTTTAAAGTATCGCCATTTACAGTATTTGTTTTAAGTATAAATCTTTTGCGATTTTTTACAGGCTCCGGTGCAGAAATAACTTTACCTTCAACAGAAATAATAACATTGTCTTCAGCCAAATTATAAAGACGGCTTCGCTTTTCGTATGCAAAACATCCGAAGACATCTAATAAAACCAACAGAAAAGCATAAATAACAAAAACTGTTATAACGGGCCTTTTGTATAATATTTTTATTATGGAATTCATAAATTATTTGTCATCATCATACGCGGTTTGCAGTTGTCGCATTGTAGCAAAAAATGATATAATCCGATTACATCTTTAAGGTATGAAGAATACAAAATTTTCAGACTATCTGCGTACTGCAAGATTTGACCATTGGATAAAACAGTTATTTGTTTTCCCGGGGGTGGTATTTGCATGGTTTCTCACCTAGACAACACAAGAACAAACGTCGGCATTTTAAACATTTTTTTATGCTTCTTATCAACAAGTCTTATTGTTTTTGCGAATTATGTAATCAACAAATATCTTGACGCAGATTATGATAAATTCCATCCTGAAAAGAAAAACAGACCTGTATTTTCAAAAAATTTAAAGACAAAATACATAATATTGAATATATTTTTTTCTTACATTCGGTTTAAATTGCTTTATTAGTATTACGTATAATTTTTATTTTAGAATTGTTACTGTTTATGATGGATATAATATACAATATTTACCCTATCCGCTCAAAAGAATTGCCTTATATCGATGTTTTATCAGAATCAACCAATAATGCAATTAGATTTTTGATAGGATGATTTTGCCGTAACATCAAAATTTATGCCTCCTGTGAGTATTGCGCTAGGTTATTGGATAGGCGATGCGTTTCTTATGGCCGCAAAAAGATTTTCTGAATACAGAGATCTATTGGAGATGAAACTAAAGTTGTTTTATATCGTAAATCTTTTGAATATTACAATGAAAAATCGTTGTTAATTTCGACAGTTTTCTACTCATTACTTTCCATATTTTTCTGTGGAATTTATTGAATTGATTATAGCGATATCGTTTCTCTGCGGAAAGATGGTCCCGCCGCACAGAAACCTGAAAAAGTTTTAAAAGAAAAAATATTGGCTATTTATTGTGTTGTTTTTCGCAGTTTTGTTATGTTTTTAATATCCATAAACATATCATATTTATGCAAACTGCTCAAAACGACTCTTATCGGAGCATAAATTTCACATGTTAAAAAATTTTAACTATAAAGCCGTAATTTTTGACATAGACGGAACTTTGCGCTATCGGCTTCCTTTAAAAATCTTAATCCTTTTTGATATTGCCACATTCTGTTTTTTACATCCACGAAGAATAAAGGGTCTTTTTACTCTGAAAAATTTCAGAAAACTGCGAGAAAACAAAATACTCTTGGAGAGCAAAAATTTTGCAAAGATAAAAAGCTAGCAAAGATTATAGAAAAACTACATAGAAACGGAATTGCGATAGCGATATATTCAGATTATCTTGCCATTACTAAAGCTAAGACTTTAAATATCGCTACTGATACTGATTACGTTTTTGATTCTGAAAGCACAAACATAATGCACTTTAAACCGAACATAAAAGGAATAGAATATATAAAAAGAGTTTTAAAACAAAAATTTCTAATATGCTTATCATCTAAACGAAGCACGCCATATAGAGACGTTGCAAAAAGTTCTAATGAGAGGAAATGCACGTGTGGAAATCACAAAAATACGTAATTCTAAAATTTTACAGAGCGGTAAATTGAAACTTGCCGCGCTATCTTTATTAATTATCACTACAATATTCCTGCTTTGCAGGCGGATTATAAATTTTAATCTTATCAATTTATACGAAAATAAAACAGTATTGATTAACGCATTTAAAAACAATGTCTCGTTTGGAAAATATCAAACTCCTTTTTATCGCCCGACGCTTACCATTTCTCTTGCGATTGATAATAAAATTGCCGGAGAATCAGAAAATTTCGAGTATTTCGTCAATATTTTACTGCATTGCATTTCGGCGATTTTGATTCTATTATTTCTAAGCAAATACATCTTTGATCTAAGATTGTCAGCGCTTGCGACTCTTCTGTTTGCTATACACACAGTCGCCGTACATACTGTTGCACGGATACCCGGAAAGAATGACTCTCTTTATTTTATTTACTTCATGCTATCTTTTATGTTTTTTACAGAATATATCGACAAAAGAAAAATCTATATATTTGTTATATCTCTGTTCTGGCTGCCTGCTTGCTATTTTACAAAAGAGTCTGAAATATCAATACCTTTTATTTTTCTATTTTATTATTACACATATAAACACAAAAATAGCAGCTCTCTTCCTGTTTCCGCATACGTATTATGGATTTTAAACATTCTTTTCTTTTTAATAATGAGAATATCTGTGTTCCCGTCATCAGTCAACTTTATTTCCACAATAATCAATGAGCTAAAAATTAGCAACTTATATCTGTTTCTAAATCATATCTCTGCAACTTTATTCTTGCAAATATCTATGACCGTAAATTTAACACGTAAAATTTTTATACTTGGCATCATATCAATCTTAATATTACTATCCTTTGGTTTATATAAAAAAATAAGTCGAAAAGAAAACAATCTCTATTTTGATTATTTTTTATTATCGCTTTTCTCGCAACAGACTTTGTAGAAGATAGTTTATTTTTCCATGGGAGCAGAATGTATATACCATTTTTTGGGATAATCGTAATCTTTTTCTTTTTTATAAAAACTCTTCTTCAAAATAAAAAATATACGACCATAATTTACGCTTCGGTATGTATCTATATTATTTTTATCATCGGCTATAACATTAAAAGCGCAAAACTTATACGAGAACAGTCTTGTCTTCTGTGGGTCTATAATAAATGACAGTTTAGAAACAAACATAACTGCATATAAATTTCACAGTTATGTTTTAATGAAAAATGGAAGATTTTCAGAAGCTATCAACAAGTTGCTTCCTATAGCAAGATCTTTAAATTTTTCTTACGATGAAATAAATTACGCTTTAGGGTGGTCTTTTATGCTTAACAGCGATTATGTAAATGCTGTAAAACTATTTGAATTTATGATTGGACATAAACAAATATTAATCCCACGAGTATTTACAAATGTTATAATCGCGTATTATTATTTAAACTATCAGAAAAAAGCAAATTATTACTTTGATGCATTAGGAAGATTATCTATTGCAAATCCTCAGGATTATATAAAGAAATTTAATATCTATCTCAATGAACAAAGGKCAAAAGAGCTTGTTACGCAACAAATGGACAGTGGGCATGAAAAATAAAAATATATTCTCAATAGGCGAGCTTGGACTAATAGACGTAATCAAAAAGCAGTTCGCAACTTCAAAAAATAATAAAAACATTGTCGTCGGCATAGGGGACGACGGTTTCTGTTTTAAATCGGGTAAAAATAATATTTGCATTACAAAAGATATGTTAATTGAAGATGTCCACTTTAAAAAAAAATGGATAACTCCACAAAATCTTGGCGAAAAAGCTATTGAAGTAAATGTAAGCGATATAGCCGCCATGGGCAACGTTAAACCTGAATATGCACTTATAGGATTAGGTCTTCCGCCAAAAACATCAGAGGTATTTGTTAAAAATTTGTTTAATGGTTTTAAGAAAGCCTGCGATAAGTATAAAATGATAGTAGCAGGTGGAGATATTGTAAAATCTGATAAGATTACAATATCTGTTACTATTGTTGGTTTGTACAAAGAGAAAGTAATTAAAAGAAATAGCGCAAACAACGGAGATCTAATCGGCGTAACAAATACTTTTGGCGATGCGGGAGCAGGAGTTATGCTTTTGTACAAATATGAAACAAAACACAAATACAATAAAGATGAATATTTTTTGATTTCAAAACAAAATAATCCCAAAGCAAGACTTAGAGAAGCACGGAAAATTTCAAAATATTTAACTTCTTTAACAGATGCTTCCGACGGGCTATATACTTCTGTTGATTTACTGACAAAAAATTCAGATAAGGGCGCAGAAATTTATATGGATAATATTCCTATTTCGCCTAGTTTAAAAAAAGTTTTTAAAGAAGATAAAAAACAAATGAACTTCGCATTATTTGGCGCAGAGGATTACGAACTTGTTTTCACTACGCCAAAATCAAAAGCAAAACTTTTAAAAAAATTAGTCCCTGAGATTTCTTATATAGGAAGAATAAATTCATCGAAAAAGGTAGAATATTTTTATAATGGCAAAAAACAAAAAATTAAATACACAGGGTTTAGACACTTTTAAAAATAATGTTTTTATTACTAAAACCCCTGAAGAAACAAGGGCTTTGGGTAAGCAGTTCGCATCCGTATTAAAAAGCGGTGACATTATTTTTTTAAAAGGCGATTTGGGAAGCGGCAAGACAACTTTTGCACAAGGCGTTGTGAGAGCTTTTGGCAATAAAGGTTTTGCAAGAAGTTCAAGTTTTATGCTTGTAAACGAATACGATGCAAACGATTTAAAGCTTTTTCATTTAGATTTGTACAGACTTCAACCATCAACCGTATGGGATGTAGGTATAGAAGAATATGTTTATAGTGAAAATATTTCGCTTATAGAATGGGCGGATAGACTGATAGACTCTGAAAATGATAACCAGTGGAGTGTTGAAATTGAAAATAAGGGTTCTGAAAGAAAAATAAAAATAGAGAAGAAAAAATGAAAATTTTAGCAGTAGAGACTTCAGGAAAAACATGCAGCATAGCTTTAAGTGAGAATGAGAAAATTGTCGCGTCATTTTACTACGATTGCGGACATATTCATTCTGAAATACTTATTCCTGCAGTAGAAAGATTACTAAAAGACACCGGGAACTCTTTTGAAAATATAGATAAATTTGCAGTATCCGTAGGTCCTGGAAGTTTCACAGGAATTAGGGTTGGAACGACTGCGGTAAAAACATTTGCACAAATATTAAACAAACCTATTGCTGCTATCGATACTTTGTCAATTTTAGAAAAATCTTTTGTTGAAATAAAAGGAATAGAAACAATCGCTGCTATTGATGCTCTAAAAAACGAGGTTTATGTTAAAAATGACAAAGAAATAATTATTAAAAATATAGACTTGTTTATAAAAGACCTAAAAAAGTATAAAAACAAAATACTCGTTATGGGAAATGCTGCAATAATCTACAAAGAAAAATTTAGCAAAGGACTAGGCAAATACAGCGTATCTCTGCCATATAACATGCACATACCACAATCTCAAACACTTGCCGCAATAGCTTACAACAACGAAAAAAGCGTCAGCTACAAAGAAGTACAACCTTTATATATCAGACGCACTCGGACAGAAGAAACAAAAAAGAAATAATTATTATGAAGTAAGTCAGTCTCTTATTTCTTTTTTGTTTTACTCTTAACAATTTTTTTAGTTTTCTTCACTGCTCTTATTTTTTTAACTGCTCTTTTAACTGGTGATACTACTTTTGTCTTTGGTTTCTCTAATTTTTTACGACAGTCTGCTTTTTAACTTTAATTTTCTGCTTCTTAATCTCGACAAGTTTAGCTTTATCCCAGAGAGTCTCTAATCTATAAGATGCTCTCATTTCCGGAGACATAACATGTATAATAATTCCACCGTAATCTACAACTCTCCATGTAGAAGAAGATATGCCGTCTCTTCTTAGCGGTCCCATATCTTGTTCCTTAAAAATTTTTTCAATTTCTGCAGATATTGCATTTATCTGCGGGGTTGATTGGACTGTAGTTACAACAAAATAATTTGCAATCGCAGTTAAATTGCGGACATCTAAAATGATAGTACCAGTCGCTTTCTTATCTTCTGCTATCTGTGCAGATTTAACAGCCAACTCATAAAAATCAATTCTTGCCATTGCGTTCCCCTTTCTTATCAAGATTGTCATAAATCATACAATCTTTACCTACGAATACGCTTATGTCTGAATATATTTTATTGTTGTACGACACAATAACCTTTCCGGCTTTTAAAACCTCTGCTATCCTTAAAGACTGCTCAAAATTTCCCTTGCAATCTTTTATTAGGGTTTTATCATAAGACACAGGCAAGGTCCCCCAATCTAAAACATCAAACTTATTTTTTCTTAAAAGCCATGTTGCTTTTTCCGCCATACGCAGTTTTTTTGAAGCATTTTTAACATCAATAAGCAAATCTCTTGTACTTATCTGTGAACTTATATTAACGCAGTATATTTTATCTAAAAATTCTTCAATATTTTGTTTGTCAGGTTCAACTCTCATTTTTGTATATTTTACAGGTAGTTCACAAAACATAATAGCAGGTTTTAGAAATTTAAGCCTTACAGCCGAAGATAGAAGAGATAATTTTGGAATATTTGTATCCAATAATTTATAATTTTTGTAAATGTTTAGCATCCTATGTGGCATCAAATGTAAAACCTGCTCCATCATTTCAAGTCGATTTAAAGATTCTAAATCTTTATTTTCAAAATTATCTTGCGAAAGCATTGACTTTAATTTTCTGTTATGTCGCATCATAATGTCAAGCGTTTCAAAATTGATATTAATATAAAAATCAAAATCGGCAGTTGTTCCTAAAATTTCATGCAAATCTAAGTAAAAAACCTTTAAAGCGTTGTCCAAATCTTTTTTCGCATTTTCATTAAACCGCGTTTTTAAACTTCTTGCTTTCTCTTTTTTCTTAAAGACAACCGCTTCAGTGTTCACAGACAAAATTTTAAACATATTAGTCGATTTGTCATATAACGCCGTGTACGCGTCAAATCGTTCAGGAAACATCTTATCAGTTCCGTATATCAAAACAGAAAAACTAGCATTGCCTTTACCTTTAATATTTTTTGCGATAATATCGTTCTTATATACATAAATGGATGGAATTAAAACCAAAATTATAAAAACACATTCAATAGCAACTACTATCTTAATTATTTTTTTTATAGTTTGAAACATACCAATTCCACGTGTTCACAGTCTGCGGACACAACCAACTGCCATCATTAATAACATCTTCTATTTTATTTTTAAGTGTTTCAAGAAAAGCCTTATCCAAATCTGTTCTTGCTAAGTTTCTAATTCTTTTGGCATGCATCCATTTTCTATCAAGAGAAACAGAATCCGCAATAAAAATGACCTTTTCAAGAATGCTCATATTTACCCTGCCTAGAGTATGATTCCTTATTGCATTTAAAGTGTCCCTATCTTTTATTCCAAACTTTTCTTTTGCAACAATTGCTCCGGCAAAAGAATGAAGCAACTGCGGCGAAATATTTGATATTTCTTTAAAATATTTAAAATCCTTATGATCTTTTAGGAGACTAATAAGCTCTTTATCCGACATATATTTTGCACAATCATGCAAAAGACCCGCTGTCTGCGCTTTTAAAACGTTTGCATRATTGTTTAAAGCAATGTCTATAGCAAGCATTGCAACATCATGAGAATGTTCAAACCGTTTTGGACTTAAGCACTGCGATAAATAATCAAATATTTGTTTTTCAATGTTGGTATTGTTTATTTTACTCATTTACATTTCCTACTGCATTGCTTTCAACCCAACCGGTAAGTTTTTCGTTTTCAGATTCAATTTTTATATTGACCCAATCTCCACTCTTAGCAATGATGGAAACAATTTTCCCTTCAGAAAGTGTAAATATTTCAGAGTTATTATTTCCGGGGCCGCTTCTAATACTTGAAGTTGAAACAAGTATCGCTTTTCTTACAGAGAACTCATCACATCTTTTCAGACATAAAAGAGGAATACATACTATCAAAAAAACAATTGAACTTACTGTAAATTTTTTAAACATTAAACTTCCTTTTATTAAAAGCAAAGACAGCGACATGATAAATAAAATTAGAACAACTGAAAACGCTATTGTTATCTCATTTAAGGAAAAATGCTGCAAAACAATATCCGCCAAATTTTTTTGCATGTTATTTCCTGCAATGCTATGCAAATATTGAGCATTGCTTTTTATTTCACTATCCCTGGGAGCGAGTTTTAATGCTTTTTCTATATTAAGAATTGCTTTTCCCAGATTGTTATCCCTATAGTATGCGTTCGAGAGATTGTAATAAATATATGGGTTATTTATTTTTTCTATTTGTATAAGACTTTCATATATTTCAACAGTTCTAGAAAAATTGCCTTTTTTAAAATTTTCTTCCGCATTATCTATCTGTGTTCGATACATGCTCTTAGAGCAACATGTACTGAAACAAAAACAAACAATGAGTAAGCTGAGAACTTTTTTCATGGATTCTTCCTGTCGTTTCAAAATAAATATAGCAAATCTGACTGATATTTATTATCATTTTGAGTCAGAAATAGCAATAAGCTCTCACACTATACTACCCAACACACTCTACTAGATAAAGACATTCTGGAATAAACTCTAGACTCGCCGTCTGCCCCACCTCTCGATTAAAACATTCTAGGACAGACTACCAAGGAGGAACGGTTTATTTAAAAAGGAATTACTACGATGTTAATATCAATACAAAATTTGCGGATTTAAAAGTTTTATGATACCATTGCTAATGTAGTTTAATATTCATGGGTGCTTCCACTGATATTTTGTCCGTGCGATGCTGAGAGAAGGATTGAATCCTTTAACCATTTGAACCTGACATGGGTAATACCGTCAGGGAATATAGAATTTGTACTTTATATTCCTTTAGGTATCTGACCTAAGGGAATTTTTATGCCTGTGGTCAACTATAAATTAGCTCGGAGGTTCTATGAAGGACATTTTAAATATTGCAGGTATAGATTTAGAAAGCAGAATTTTTATAGGTAGCGGTAAATTTCCAAACAATGAATTTATACCCAAAATAATTGAATCTTCAGAGGCTCAAGTTATGACCGTTGCCGTAAGAAGATTTGATTTTGAAAACCCAAAAGAAAATATTTTAAGTTATATACCTAAAAATATACGCATTATGCCAAATACTTCCGGAGCAAGAAATGCCGACGAAGCTGTGCGTATAGCACACATTGCAAAAGCCGCGGCTAAAACAGATTTAATTAAAATAGAAATTATAAACGACAACGAATATTTGTTGCCGGACAATTATCAAACAGCAAGAGCGTGCGAAGTCCTTTCAAAAGAAGGATTTAAAGCGTTTGCTTATATGAATGCAGATTTATATGCCGCTAGAGACATGCAAAATGCAGGCGCTACTGCAATTATGCCGCTAGGATCACCGATAGGTACAAATAAAGGATTAAAAACCAGAGAAATGGTAAAAATTTTGATTGAAGAAATTGAACTGCCTATAATAGTTGACGCGGGACTTGGAAAACCATCCGACGCTTGCGAATGTATGGAACTTGGTTGTGCGGCCGTGATGATAAATACGGCAATATCTTCGAGTCAAAATCCTGTTTTAATGGCTGAGGCTTTTAAAGACGCGGTAAATGCGGGAAGGAAAGCGTTTTTAGCAAAAATAGGAATAGTATCAGATAGAGCAAAAGCATCATCGCCCTTAACAGGCTTCTTGCAAGACAAAGAGTAAATTATGACTTTTTATGATATAAAACAAAAATATAATACATTTAATTTTGAAAAATACATAGCAAATGTTTCAGATGAAATGGTAAAAAATTCCATACAAAAAGAAAGTTTAGACGAAATGGATTTTTTAAATCTTTTGTCGCCAAAAACGCTAAACTACATTGAAGATATAGCTCAAAAGGCTCATGAAATATCGTTAAAGCATTTTGGTAAAAGCATACTTTTATATGCTCCGCTGTATGTGTCTAATTTCTGCATAAATAATTGCGTTTATTGCAGTTTTTCAACATCAAACAATATCAAACGCGAAGTTCTTTCCTTTGGAGAAATTGAAGAAAACTGTAAAATAATTTCAGGATATGGAATCCGCCATATTCTTCTTGTAACTGGAGAAAGTAACGTAAAAACACCATTAGATTATTTAAAAAAATGCATCGAGATATTAAAAAAATATTTTGACGGCGTTGACATGGAGCTTTACCCTTTAGATGAAAATGGGTACAAAACCCTTGCCAACGCAGGAGTCGATGGACTGACAATTTATCAAGAAACTTATAACGAAAATCTGTACAAAATTCTTCATACGAAAGGAGCCAAAGCAGATTATAAATATCGTTTAGAAACTTGCGAAAGAGCGGGGGCAGCAAATTTTAGAAACCTAAATGTCGGGGCACTGCTTGGATTAAATGACTTTGTAAGCGAGATATTTTTTGCAGGCGCTCATGCAAAACATCTTCAGAAAAAATTTCCATCGGCAGAAATTGGAATGTCATTCCCAAGACTTCGCCCTGCTATGGGGACTTATCATCCTAAAACTATAATCACGAATAAAAATCTTATTCAGGCAATTTGCGCAGTAAGACTTTTCATAAATCGCATCAACGTAACAGTTTCAACCAGGGAAAGCAACAATTTAAGAAACAATTTAATACCTCTAGGCATTACTAAAATGTCAGCGGCATCCAGCACAGAAGTCGGCGGTTATACTAAAAAAGAGCATTTTGATGGACAATTTGAAGTAAACGATATAGCCACTGTTGAAGAAGTAAAAGAAATGATATATCAAAAAGGCTATCAGCCTGTAATGAAAGATTGGACAATTTTATGAAAAAACAAGTACCAAAGGGCTTGTATGCAATCACGGCAGAAAATTTTTCTAACGGAAAAGACAATATTATAGTAGTAAAAGAAATGCTTGATTCTGGTATAAAAATTCTTCAATATCGTGATAAAGATAAATCCAAATTTGAGAAATTTAAACAATGTGAGATTATACGCAAATTAACTTTAGACTATGATTGTTTTTTTATTGTAAATGATGATATAGATATAGCGCTCGCCGTACAAAGCGACGGCGTTCATATAGGACAAGATGATCTCCCTCTTAAGAAAGTTAGAGAACTTACTGGAGAGAATATAACAATAGGGCTTTCCACCCATTCGCCAGAACAAGCTCTTCTTGCAGTAGAACAAGGAGCAGATTATATAGGCGTTGGTCCGATATATAAAACTTTTACAAAAAAGAATGCGACTGATCCCGTGGGATTAAATTATTTAGATTTTTGCGTAAGAAATATCGCAATTCCAAAAATTGCAATAGGAGGAATTAAGCTCTCAAATCTTTTAGAAGTTTACCGACACAGCCCTGAAAATATTTGCATGGTAACTGAAATAACGTCATCAAATAGTATAGGACTAACTATAAAAAAAGCGCAGGAGATAATGCATGATTACTGTTAAAATCAACGGACAAAACAAAGAGATAAAAGACAACACTACCGTAGCTGATTTTCTAAAAGACAATAACATTAACCCAATCGAAGTAACAGTAGAATACAATTTTGAAATTATAAATCCGGAAAGCATTGCAAACATTACTTTGAAAAACCAAGATACGTTAGAAGTATTGAGATTTGTAGGAGGCGGATAAAAATGCAAAATAATATTGAAAGATACCAGAGACAATTATCGCTTAAACATATTGGGGAAAACGGGCAACAAAAACTTTTCAGCGCAAAAATTCTTGTGTGCGGAGCAGGCGGACTTGGTGGCCCTGCGCTAACATACCTTGCCGCTGCAGGAATAGGAAATATTGGTCTATGTGATTTTGATGTCGTATCGCCGAGCAACTTAAACAGACAGATTCTTTACACGCCCGAAGAAATAGGAAACCGGAAGGCATGTATTGCCAAATCAAAACTGGAAAAATTTAATCCTGACGTTAAGGTTACAGCATATTCAGAAAAACTTACTGAAAACAATGCAGGAGATATTTTTAAAAATTACGATGTCGTAATAGACGCTGTAGATAATTTTTCAAGCAGATATCTAATAAATGCAGCAGCTTATAAAAACGCTATTCCGCTCGTATGCGGAGCCGTATGTGAATTTGAAGGAATTTTAACTACAATAGCGCCAAAAGAAAATACGAGCTGTTTTCAATGCATTTATCCTTTTAAACCGTCAACAGAACTAACATCAAAAACATTTGGAATACTTGGGGCAATAGCGGGAACAATAGGCTGCATGCAGGCTCTAGAAGCAATAAAACTTATCTTAGGACTACATTGCTTAAAAAATAAAGTTTTAATTTTTAACGGTATAGAAAATACTTATAGGGTCAAAGATGTATTAAAAAGAGATACTTGTGAGATTTGCCGATAAATCCGTGCGTAAATTAAACTCCAGCTACAGGACATATACCTGATGTTCTCTTACATTAAGAATATCAAAATTGGCATATAGAAACAATCTAAGAGCAGTACAGAAAAAGTCAAGACACATTCACGTAACTAACTAGGAAGTTATACGCAATCAGTTGATCTTATTCTTTGTTTTTGTGATCTTTCTTTGCTTTACCGTATGCCTTTCCTTTACAATGCCCAAATTTTACTGAAAACTGCGCCCTGTGAAACCACTCAGGATCTTGTCCCATGCACATTTCTCGTTCCTCTCCATAGAAAGCATATTCAAGCTGGATCACGTTTGTGACTATCCCGCCTCTAATTGTCGGATGTCCAGAATTAAAACCTACTCTTATGACAAATGGATTATATTTGTACTCGACACCGATATGAGATTTTTTAAAAAAGATTCATCAGAATTAGTTAAATCGGTCAAATCAAATGCAAAAGCAAGCCCGTCATTTGTCTCCCAATATTTGCCAGCCCAATAATAAAATCTTTCAGGATAACAAGAAACACCTATATTCAACCCTGTATATTTAAATGGTACATTACACACCTAAATCCACTTCAAAACCTGCTCCTAGAGGACTGTTGTCACTATCAGGCATGTCCGGATATATCCAGTTCGGTATTTAAATCTAGTTATATATTTAAAATTTGCCCCGAAAGATAATTCTCCTGGAAGATGTATGGATTTTAAAGAACTAATTCTAAAAGTAACAGGAAGTGCATCAACAGCTGTAATCGCCGCTCTCTTCCATCCATAACAAAAATCCACATAAGGAAAAATACCTAAGCCGAGACTTAAATAATTTTGTCCAACAGCTATTGGTTTTGAAATAAACAGAAGATTTGGAAGCGAAACAAAAAATTTTGCTTTTTCCATGTCGCCAATATCAATATCATTATTTGATGAATTATTAATCACTTTATCAAATTTTTTATATGTATTAGAAAGTGTGCCATTAGCTGCAACATCAACAGATAAAATTTGAATTAAATAACCATCCATTTGAGATATTCCGGCAGGATTGTAAAAAAAGCATTTTCATCATAGGAAATTGCTGCAAAAGCCCCCATACTCATTGGGTATAATCCTTTTATCATAGCCATGTTTTTTTTGCGCCGCAAAAAGAGTCAGACAAAAAACAAACATTACAACAGTAACAGAACACATTGCTCTATTTCTCATATGTACATCCAAATTAATTAAGTGTCGCCTGCGAATCTATTCCTGCCAGATTGGTAACATTAGTTATAATCTATTGCTTTCTGCTTGTCAAACCTCCGTAAAACGCCGCGACACATCGCGCATTTTAGGAAATTTAAAGTAGTTGCAAGTAATGAAGCGTAGTTTTGTAGTTTAAAGACTTGAGATCTCTTTGCGTATTATACCAAAAGCCCATCTT
>JAIXNA010000035.1 GCA_020328135.1 Candidatus Endomicrobiellum dinenymphae | reverse complement strand
TCCACAAAGTATTACACAGCATCTTTTTGCGGCATGGTGCCGGCAATGAACCCTGCGTTTGTGATACTTGTTATTGTTGATGAACCAAAAGGCAGCAGTTATTATGCCGCTTCGGTTGTTTCTCCTGTTTTTGCCAATATCGCTCGAACCTGTGCCTAATTCTACCGTGTTTTTTAACATCTTTTTTATAGCGCGAGYTGTTTGCAACAAAAACGTACTCCACAAAGTATTACACAGCATCTTTTTGCGGCA
The DNA here is from genome assembly GCA_020328135.1 of Candidatus Endomicrobiellum dinenymphae. Lineage (GTDB taxonomy): Bacteria > Elusimicrobiota > Endomicrobiia > Endomicrobiales > Endomicrobiaceae > Endomicrobiellum > Endomicrobiellum dinenymphae. The sequence goes on along the minus strand of JAIXNA010000035.1, from coordinate 7,924 downwards.
TGGTGCCGGCAATGAACCCTGCGTTTGTGATACTTGTTATTGTTGATGAACCAAAAGGCAGCAGTTATTATGCCGCTTCGGTTGTTTCTCCTGTTTTTGCCAATATCGCTCGAAGAATAGCTGAATATTTAGAAATAGAAAAAGATGATGTTACTCAAGCGATATTCAAACGCAAATAAAAGAAATAAGAGCATATAATACAAAACACATGCCGGGGCGGGGGAGCGAAGCTCGACGGAGCGTACGAGAGCGTCAGCCGTTAGCCTGGCGAGATGTTGCAAACGCTAATCGAGAGTAAAAATGAAACTAAAAGAATTTTTATCTGTTGACAATGTAATTGTTGTGGGCGACACAAATGTTGAAATTGAAGGTGTGTCATACGACTCGAGGAAAGTCGGTAAAAATTATGTTTTTTTCGCGCTTCATGGACACATTACAGACGGTTCCAAATATATCAATGAAGCTATAGAAAATGGCGCAACGGTAATTGTTACGACAACAAAGCAAGATACAATTTCTGTAACACAAATTATAGCGAGCGATATTTTTCGTTTCATGTCGGTTTTTTGCGCTAAATTTTACAATTATCCGGATAGAGAGCTAAATATCATCGGCATAACCGGTACAAACGGTAAAACAACAATTACTTATATGATAGAAAGCATTCTTGCAAATGCAGGCATAGAATGCGGTGTAATAGGCACTGTTAATTATAGATACAAAGATAAAATTATAGACGCTTCTAATACCACTCCTCAATCTTTAGATGTTTATAAAATTATAAGAGATATGGTAGATAATGGCGTAAAATATCTTGCTATGGAAGTATCCTCGCATGCTTTAAGTTTGGGTAGGGTTTATGGTATAGACTTTGACACAGCTATATTTACAAACTTAACGCAAGATCACTTAGATTTTCACAAAACTATGAATAATTATTTTGAGGTCAAATCTGTACTGTTCAAAGGTCTTGGAACAGGCGCAAAAAAGAATAGGAAGCATGCTATAATTAACGTCGATGATAAGTACGGAAAAAAATTGTTAGAAATAGATATTAACGCCGATAAAAAACTCTATTCTGCTGTTGATAAAAATAAAGCGGACTTTAAAGCCGAGAATATTGAGATTGTAAGCTCAGGTAGTAAGTTTGATTTAATTTTTCGTAGTGAAAAAGCAAAAATCGGCATAAAACATATAGGTCTGCATAATGTTTATAATGCTTTAGCGGCTTTAGCTGCTACTGTTGTTTGCAACGGCGTTTCTTTTGGTAGGGCTGTTGAAGGATTAAATAATTCTAAACAAGCGCCCCCCGGCAGACTTGAAAGAGTTGATACAAAAGATTTTGGCTTTGACGTGGTTGTGGATTATGCCCATACCATCGATGCTTTAAAAAATGTTTTGCAGGCTATAAAGAAGATAAAACCGCGTAGAATTATCACTGTTTTTGGTTGCGGAGGCGATAGAGACAGAACGAAAAGACCTATAATGGGGGAAACTGCCGTCGAAATGAGTAACTTTGTTTTTGTAACGTCGGATAATCCCAGGACGGAAGAACCTGAAAGGATAATTTTGGACATAGAAGCTGGTATAAAAAAAACTTATAAAATTAACTACAAAATTGTAGTCGACAGAGAGCTGGCTATAAAAGAAGCTATTATGATGGCAAACAAAGGAGATATTGTTCTCATTGCAGGCAAAGGTCATGAAGTTTATCAAATTATTGGTACTGAGAGAAGGCATTTTAATGATATTGAAATTGCAAAAAAATACATAGCTTTAAAGGAAAAGGAGCAAAATTTGCTAAAAAACGTCGAACATCAACAAAAGGAGTTTAACTTTTGATGGAATCTTTTCATCTTAAAGAATTGATACGCGTTTTACACGGAAAATTTATAATAGGGAATCCAAACCTTTTAGTAAAAGGCATTTCTATTGATTCAAGAACAATTAAAAAGGGCGAGGCATATTTTGCTATAAAAGGAAGTCGTTACAATGGACACGATTTTATAAATGAAGCGATCGATAAAGGCGCAGTTGCTACAGTTTATTCAGAAGACATTACAAATTTTGTAAAATCTTTTTCTAAATTCCCTTCATTGATAGAAACCAACGATACTATTGTTGCGCTTGGCGACTTTGCCAAGTTCTATAGATCAAAATTTCAAAATACAAAAATAATCGGTATTACAGGCTCAAATGGAAAAACTACCACAAAAGAGATATTAGCGTCAATTCTTGGCAAAAAGGGAAGGGCTTTTTCAAATAAGGGAAATCTTAACAACAGAATAGGTCTCCCTCTTTCGATATTTCAGTTAACTTCAGATACTGAGTACGCGGTTTTCGAGTTGGGGACATCTTTACACGGTGAGATAAAAATATTGTCTGATATTCTAAAACCCGACGAGGGTCTTATTACAAATATCGGTTTTTCTCATTTAAAAACTTTCATTTCCACTGAAGGCGTGTTCAAAGAAAAAAAAATTTTGTTTGAGAATGTAAAAGAGGATGGCTGTATAGTTATAAATAATGACAATAGTTTTCTAAAAACAATCCAAAACATCGACAACCATCAAATCGTTACATTTGCTATTGATACTAGTGCCGATGTCTATGTAAAAAACATAGAATTATATTCAAACAAAACTGACTTTGATTTGTTTTATAAAGGCAATTCTGTAAAAGTTTCAATACATGCAAAAGGTAGATTTAACGTTGAAAATGCTTTAGCCGCCGCGTCTTGCGCGATAGGTCTTGGATTTTCTCTGGATGAAATAAAAGAAGGGATAGAGACTTTTACTCCTCCAAAAATGAGAATGGAAACGCTTATAACAAGTAGCGGCGTTGTTTTAATAAACGATGCTTATAATGCAAATCCATCGTCAATACAACAAGCGATACAGGCAGTTTTGCAATGTTACGCCGGTAAAAAAATCAATCTTGTTCTTGGCGATATGCTTGAACTTGGCGACAAATCCGCAGATTATCATTTTGAATTAGGTAAATTTATTGCCAATCAAAATATTGCCTCCGTCAGTCTTGTAGGAAATATGATGGTTAATACAAGGAACGCCATAGGCAATAAAGATGTTTTCTATTCTGATAATCAAGATAATCTTTTAAAACATCTTGAGCAGATTTCTGTTGATGAAAATTACTTATTTTTATTTAAAGGTTCGAGGGGTATGAAGTTGGAAGAAATTTATGCAAAATTTTATAGTATTTTAGAACAAAGGAGGTAAATTGTGTTCTATCATATTTTTTATCGTTTAAGCGATGTTTTTACGCCGTTTAACATTTTTCAATATACAACATTCAGAGCAGGCGGAGCTGTTCTAACCGGTCTTTTGATTTGTTTTATCATAGGCCCTTATATTATTAAAAGGTTGAGAAAATTTAAAATTAAACAAGTGGTAAGACTAGATGGACCCAAAACGCATTTAGTCAAAAACGGCACGCCCACAATGGGCGGACTGATTATCTTGTTATCGGTGGTTATATCGACTCTTTTGTGGACAAAACTTGATAACAGATTTATTATTTGGCTTTTGATGGGTACTATGTGGCTTGGTTTTTTGGGTTTCTGCGACGATTACTTAAAACTAAAGAAGGAGAGTTCGCACGGACTTTCTGCTAAAGCTAAATTGTTTGGACAAATTATATTCGCCGCGTCGCTTGCCGCATATTTAAGTTTTTTTCCTTCAAATCCTGACTTTGCAACGCTTGTAAATGTTCCTTTCTTAAAAAGTTTTTTTATAAATTTTTCTTTTTTGTATATAGTGTTTGTTATTATCATAGTTGTAGGTAGTTCTAATGCCGTTAATTTAACAGACGGATTGGATGGACTTGCCATAGGCAATATCACAATTGTTGCTTTTACGCTTGCTCTTTTTGCATATTTTTCAGGTCATTTTCAGATCGCAAATTATTTAAAAATTATTCCTGTGACCGGATCGGGAGAGATATCTGTTTTCTTGTTTGCAGTTGTGGGAGCGGGATTGGGATTCTTATGGTACAACTCGCACCCTGCTGAAATTTTTATGGGCGATACGGGAAGTTTGTTTTTAGGTGGAGTTTTAGGTATGACATCGGTATTTATAAAACAAGAATTTATTTTGGTTCTATTAGGCGGAGTTTTTGTTGTTGAAGCGCTTTCAGTCCTTATGCAGGTTTCTTACTACAGGAGAACAAAAATAAGAATATTTAAAATGGCGCCTATACACCATCATTTTGAACTGCTTGGATTGTCTGAAACAAAAGTTACTATGAGATTTTGGATAGTAGGTATAATTTTAGCCATACTGTCTTTTGCATCGCTTAAATTGAGGTAATCTTTTACAAATAGACCTCTTTCCAAACTATTGGTATGGCCATAAAAGGAACAAAAATAAGATAAAAAGCAAGACAAATTTATAGGACAAATGAGATGGGTTTGGAAAGAGGTTTGATGAAAAAGAACATGGGTGTTTTAGGACTCGGTAAGAGTGGTGTTGCCGCTGCCAACCTTGCCGTCAAGCTGGGATATAATGTATTTGCAAGCGACAGCGGAAAAAAAAGAGTAATAAAGTTTTTAAACAAAAAAATAACGACAGAGTTTTTCAATCACTCTGACAAAATTCTAAATTCAGATGTTATTATAAAAAGTCCCGGAATTCACTCGGACATCCCCATTCTAAAAAAGGCTATTGCTCGTAAAATTAAAATTATAAGCGAGCTTGCTTTTTCCGTTTCAAGTTCAAAATACAAAAAAATTATAGCTATAACAGGCACAAATGGCAAAACTACTACGACTGATTTGATTGCAAAAATAATAAAAGCTGCTCATAAAGACTCCATAGTTGTCGGCAATATTGGTTTTCCGTTATCAAATAAAGCTTTAAAAACAACGAAAAACACATATATTACGATGGAACTTTCAAGCTATCAACTGGAAGATACGCCAGATTTTAGATCCGACGTATCAGTGTTATTAAACATTACGCCGGATCATCTTGGACACCACAAAACAATGAATGCGTACATAAAAGCGAAAGAAATCGTATTTGTAAATCAAAAAAAAGCAGGTTTTGCAGTAATCAACTGCGACGATAAGATTTGTAGAAAAATAGCTTCAAAAGCAAAATCTAATGTAATTTTTTTTAGTAAAAAACCTTTACGGAACGGAGTATTTTATGATAATGGTAAAATAGTTATACGACTTGAAAAAAAACATATTGAAATCAGCCCTAAGATTAACATAGTAGGAAGTCATAACATAGAAAACATTTTAGCGGCGGCGGCGGCGGCTTATGTCTCCGGGGTAAATCGAGCAATTATAGAAAAAGTTATCTCCAGATATAAGGGAGTAGAACACAGAATAGAATTCGTAAAAACAGTAAATGACGTTGATTATTACAATGATTCAAAATCAACAAATATAGATTCAACTAGAGCGGCTATTGAATCTTTTAGCGGAAATGTTTTGCTTATTATGGGTGGACATGATAAAGGTTCCTCATACATGCCTCTGAAAAATCTTGTAAAACGAAAAGTTAAATCTATTTTTCTCATAGGAGAAGCTTCTAAAAAAATAAAAAAAGATTTAAAAGGTTCAACTTTGTTTTTCGATTGCGGTAATATAGAAAGTGCGGTAAAGCAAATATACAAAACGGCAAAAGCAGGGGATATAGTATTGCTTTCTCCTGCCTGCGCTTCTTTTGATCAATTTAATGATTTTGAAGAAAGGGGCACAATTTTCAAACAAATTGTAAGAAAATTCAAATGAGGATAGATGTTTAAGATTGATTTTGGAAAATATGATTATACTTTGATAATTTTAATATTAGCCTGTATTCTTTTTGGGATTTTTATGGTTTTTTCATCAAGCGCTATTATGGCTGATGCAAGATGGGCAAGTCCTTACAAGTTTTTTTTTAAACATGTATTATGGGTTGGCGTAGGACTTGTCGCCATGTTTGCGACAAGCTTTTTAATTGATTATAAATTCTATAAAAAATATGCAAAAATTATTTACTTTCTTTCGTTATTATTAGTAATTGCAGTTTTGTTTTTAGGGGCATCCAGACTGGGAGCAAAAAGATGGTTAGGCATAGGTTTTTTTATAGTACAGCCGTCAGAATTCGCAAAAATCGCTATTATTATTGCCATAGCCGACTTTATATCAAGGAAAAAAGATTTAATCAAACAATGGAAGGGTTTATTTGCGCCCATAGTTATTATTTTACTTATACTTGCGCCTATCGCGGCGGAACCTGATTTGGGAACGCCTATTTTAATATCCGGAGTATGTTTTGCAATGTTGTTTTGCGCAGGCATAAAGATGAAAGCTGTTTTTGCGGGCAGTCTAAGCGCTGCGCTTTTTATAGCAGAAGAAATTATAAGGAAACCTTACAGACTTACAAGATTGAAAGATTACATTGTTTCTTTCACAGACATTGATGCATCTTCTTATCAGGTAAAACAATCTCTAAACGCGCTTGGCTCTGGCGGTTTTTTTGGCAAAGGACTTGGCAAAAGCGAAATGAAATTAATGTATTTGCCTGAAGCGCACACAGATTTTATTTTTCCAATTATAGGAGAAGAGCTTGGTTTTCTTGGAGCAGGCGCAGTAATTGCTTTTTTTATATATCTGTTTTTGAAAGGTATGAAAATGAGTAAACATATGCCTGACGCTTTTTCGCAGTATTTGTGCTTAGGGATAACATTCTTTATTGCTTTTCAAGCTATTATCAACTTGTCAGTCGCTACAGGTGTTTTTCCTGCAAAAGGATTACCATTACCTTTTATCTCATTTGGAGGAACTTCTCTTGTTATGGCAATGTCATCCGCAGGAATACTAATTAATTTATCGCAATATAACAAAAACCTTGGTATCCGGCAGTAATGTCGTTATCGTGGAAGGAAAACAATGGCAAGTAAAAACATAATTATCGCTGCAAGCGGAACCGGAGGGCATATTTATCCTGGCATAGCTTTGGCGAAAGAGTTTAAATATCAAGGATATAATCCAATTTTTTTTATAAATAATAATACTGCATCCACAGAAATATTAAAGTTTGACGAATTTGAATACATTACATTTGCTACTTTGGGAATGCCGAGAAAAATTTCTTTTTCTTTTATTCCTTTTCTTTGCAGAATGATAATTTCTTTTCTTAAAGCTTTAAAACAAATTGCGACGTTAAGACCTGTAGCGGTCATAGGCACAGGCGGGTATATTACAGCGCCTATTATTTTTGCGGCAAAGATACTAGATAAAGAAACTTTTATTCACGAACAAAACACTGTACCGGGAAAAGCAAATATATTTTTAAACAAAATAACCGATAAAACGTTTATAAGCTTTAAATACTCTGAAAAATATTTCAAAAATAAGAATGTTATCGTTTCAGGATATCCCGTAAGGGAAGATATTTTAACCGCTACGAAAGAAAAAGCAATAAAATTGTTTGGTCTCAAAGATAACATTGTTACGATATTGGTTTTTGGCGGAAGTCTTGGAGCTGTAAAGTTAAATGAAATTGCGCACGAATCTTTTGTTGATTTATCTCTTAAAAACAAAATTCAAGTTTTGCATATAACAGGTTCCAAAAATTATGATAAAATACAAAAGCAGATTGAAAATAATCAAAACTACAAAGTATTTAAACATCTTCACAATATTGCAGATGCTTATGCAGCGAGCGATATTGTAATATGTCGCTCCGGGGCAGGAACTATTTTTGAACTAAAAGCTTTGGAAAAGTCTGCGATTGTTGTTCCGTATCCTTATGCCGCAAAAATAATAGGCGCTGTAATATACCCGCCTGTGCCTATGACCGCTACAGGTCTTAGGCACAGGCGGGTATATTACAGCGCCTATTATTTTTGCGGTACAGWGTTTTGTTCGTGAATAAAAGTTTCTTTATCTAGTATCTTTGCCGCAAAA
>JAIXNA010000150.1 GCA_020328135.1 Candidatus Endomicrobiellum dinenymphae | reverse complement strand
CAACAATGCCGATTCAAGGTTATATTTTGCATCTTTGTCGCTTGGATTTAATTTTAACGCCTCCTTATATAAATCAACAGCTTTTTGAAAATTTTCTTTTCTGTACTCGATATTGCCTAAATCGTAAAAAGCCGCGAATTTCTCTTGCGCATTAATATTTGTAGAATTTAATATCAAGTTGTATTTCGCCTGCGCTTCATCTAATTTATTTAGCTTGTATTCAGCTTTTGCAGCATTGTTCAACAAATCATAATTAGTCGATTGCTTTGCTATTTCTTTATTTAATATTTCAGCAGCCTGCTTGAAGTTGCCCTTGTTAAAATATTTTACAGCTTTATTATTTTCTTTTATATTCCTTTGAGAAAAAACAAAAAGAAAAATCAACAAAGCTAATAACAACAATAAAACAATTATTGCAACAAATAATTTCTTTTTTAAAATATTTTTCATTAATAATCTCGCTCCAAACAACGATACTCAGCCAAATTTCGACTGCCGCTTTCCTCGATACCCCGTCAAGCGACGCCAGTCGTCTCTTTTAGAGAAAAGGGAATAAAACACTGTAGTAAATCCCCTTTTTACAAAAGAGGCGGCAATGATGAGATAAGGCGAGAGGTTACAAAGCCTTTGTTGTTAATTCAACTTTATACTTTTCATTTTTTACGACTCGCCGGGAACAAAAGGGCGGCAAACAATGCAATCAATCCAAATAATAAAAATATCTGAAATCTATCTGTTTTAGCGTCGTTTTCGCTGACTTCATCATTAGTCTTATCTAAATCCCGAACCGCCTTTATAAGTACAGGCGAAATATCTTTATCGGAAGCATCAAAATACTTTCCGCCGGTTTCATCAGCAACGCTTTTTAGTAAAATCGAATTTGCTTTACTTATGACTACCCGACCATTCCTATCTTTTACATAATCTCTTATGTCGCCTGTTTTATCTTTTAAAGGAATAGGAGAGCCTTCGTGCGCGCCGATACCAACTGAGATAATTTTTAATTCCGCTTTCCTTGCAATATGTAAGGCTTTTTTTATTTTTGAATCATGGTCTTCGCCATCGCTAATTAAAAGCAGCGCTCTCCCAGACGCGGTCTTACCGCTAACAACTTTAGAAGCGAGTATAATTGCGTCGCTTATTTGGGTGCCTCCCAAAGGAAGACTGCCCGCTTCAACACTTTTTAAAAACATTTTCAATGCCTGTAAATCATAGGTCATAGGGCACTGCCACATAGCAGTTCCTGAAAAAATAATAACGCCCATTTTTTCACCAGGGCTTTCTTCAACAACTCTTAACGCCATAAGTTTTGCCTGCTCTAGTCTATTTGGCTTGGAATCTTGGGCAAGCATACTTTTTGAAACGTCTAAAGCTATGACTATCTCAGACGACTCTTTTATAACTGTTCTTTTTTGTTCGCCGTACTGAGGACGGGCAAGAGCGAGAATAACAAAAAAAAGTCCTACAAGCAATAAAATATATTTCACTTTGTACGCTTTCAAATTAACAACCGCAAGTATCGGCATGTTCATGCTTGATATGAGCGTATTCAACGCCGCTTTTCTTTTTTTGAACGCGACAAAAAAGAAAAATATCAAGATAGGTATTAAAAAAAGAAGCAATAAATAAACTTTATCTGCAAACATAATTTCCTTTTAATTATCACGGCAACTTTCTTAGACAAGTATTGTCTAAAACAATTATAAGCAACAATAAAATAAACGCGGGAATCAAAAAATATTTATACAGCTCGTTATACTTAGCGAACCGCGTTACTTTGATTTCATATTTTTCCAATTTATCTATCTGTTTCATTATGTTCTCGAAGGATTTCGTATCTTGAGCCCTAAAATATTCGCCTTCGGTATTGCGAGATATTTCTTTTAAAACATCTTCATTGATTGCATCTCGGGCGGTTCTAACCTCTCTCGTTCCAAAAAATGGATCGTGTATTTCATAAATTGCTCCCTCAGGACTGCCAACGCCAATCGTATAAATTTTTATGCCGTACTCGCGAGCTATTTTTGAGGCCGTTATAGGATCAATTTCACCCATATTGTTATTGCCGTCTGTAATAAGTATTAAAACTTTACTTTTGGCTTGACTGTCTTTCAAACGGTTTACTGAAGTCATAATTGCAGACCCTATCGCGGTACCGTCAAGACCAGTATCCCCAATATTTATATTCTTAACAAATTCAACAAGAGAATCTTTGTCTGTTGTAAGCGGACACTGCGTAAAAGCAAGACCAGAAAAAATTACCAGTCCAACCTTGTCATATTTTCTCGCCATTATAAACTCTTGCGTAACTTTTTTTGCGGCATCCATTCTGTTCAAAGGCTTAAAATCAATCGAACTCATGCTTGACGAAGCGTCAAGCGCCATTATAATGTCAATGCCTTGATCGTTTGACTGTTCAAATACTTTTCCTCTCTGAGGCCTTGCGATAGCGATAATAATCAATATCAACGCAAGATATTTTAAAATTTTTAAGAGATTTAGAAGATTTTCTTTAAATCTCGCGCCGTTATTTTCAAGAAGATTTGTCCGCGAAAAACTTATATAGGATTTAAATGCTTTTTTACTAATAATGTTTATGTATGTATATACAAACGCTAAAAGCAAAAGAAATATTAAAAGATATAGCGGATTTGCAAATTTCATAACAACTCCAAAAGCTTTTTCGTGAAATTATAATTATTTTCTCTTTCTATTTCATTGGGCGTAAAATCCGCATACCTTGCCAAATTAGAAACTTCTAAGTAGTTTTTAAATTCATTGACATTAATTTCTTTAGGCATAATCTGTTTAATTTTGTCAAAAAATTCAGACGTCGTCATTTCCATAGCGTCAAAATTATACTTTTTGGATACATAGGATCTCAAAATTCTCGACATCTGAATTTTTTGACAAAATTAAACAGATTATGCCTAAAGAAATTAATGTCAAT
>JAIXNA010000149.1 GCA_020328135.1 Candidatus Endomicrobiellum dinenymphae | reverse complement strand
GACAAAAGTGTATAAAATTTTATACACTTTTGTCAAGCCTTTGCACAAAAGCTCAGATACATACTACACGTTTTTTCCGTTTAGARTTAAGTCTATAGCGAAGATGCGACAAAACCGCAAAAGATGATATTACATATACAAATATGCCATTTTATTAAAAGCCCGCCATTGTTTGAATACGTTTGTTTTTGGAATTTCTAAAATGTGTATTATGTTGTGATATTATAGCGGATTGATTTTTAAATTTTAAATGCTAAACTTGGGGTACAAGCTGGGTATGGGATTTGCTTTTTAATGTATTTATGTACTTTTGAAAATATCTGAAAGTCTTTGAAGAATCAATGTGTTTTTGAGTTTATAGGGGAAGTAATGACACGACTACTTCACGCTTATATACAAATGCCGTAAAATCACGCTATCTCATCTTAGGCAAACAATTTATTGCTAATTTAGTGGCAAATTGTTGTTTTTCCATGTTGCTTAAAGCTGTAACATGCCTATCAAAACCGCAATTGTCCCTTTCTATACGAAATCCATCATTAATAAAAACTTTTTTTAATTCTCCAACAATCATATCTGCTTTTGCAACAGTTTTAAATTTCTCTTTGGCGCTCAATTTAACATTTGCAAAAACTTTTGTATCTCCCAAATTCCAAATATCCTTAGCGCTCAATCCATCAATATGCACTAAAGACAGAGCCTTATCACTTTTGGGAAATATAAACGCATTGGGCGAAAAACACACCCTCGTATTTTTCTTGATACAATCTCTATTATTAACAAATCTTGTTACAGTATCTGAATCTAATAACTCTGTATGCACAGGACTACATGGCATCTTTAACTCCGGATAATATATAGTTTATATCGTTCATATCTCCCTGAAAAGATAAACCTTTGTTTGGCGCTTCTAATTCCATTCTCGTAAAATTAAGCGTCCCCGAAGCGTCTATTGTTAGAAATACTATATATTTCTCCGTATGCCAAGTAAATCCAATCTGTTTCATTGGGTTGGATGAAAAATGCGGAATTTCTATGTTTTCTTCTACAATGCGCTTCAGAATTTCAGTCGCATTATTTATGACATTATCTGCCAATTCATATTCGACATATTGCCGAGCTTCCTCTTGAATATCAAGTAGTTCTTGAATTAACATACCCATTTTTATCGCTTTATATCTCGAAAGAGCAAAAGTGTTTTGAAAATTTATATTTGTATAATCTCCTATATCGTCCAATATATTATTAAAAGCGGCGGGAGTTTTAATAAACAGCATAGAAATGTTTTTGATTTCTTTTTGATTTAAGTTTAGCATGGACATCATTTTGAAAACTCCTTTATGTCTTTATTCACATTTTCAAAAAAAATAGTATTTTTAAAATCTCTTAACTGCTTAATGCGAGTGTCTATATTTTTTATATCGTTCATGTTAATAACCGTATCTATGACGAAAAGCGTCCGTAATTTTGGAGGATCGCCAACAAACTGTAAATCAGTATTTATAAATGCTTTTATCTCTGTATTTTTTACAGACTGCAACAAATAGTTGCCAGAAAATCTTGCCACTTGAGCAAACACATTCGTACCGTCGTCTTTAATATTATTAAAATTTGGTAAAAACTTTATTTTTGGCTGCTTAGGTTGCTCGGAATTAAGTTCGTCTTGATCAAGATAAAATTGATTTACATATTTTAATGCAAGTTGAGAGCATTTTTCTATTGGTTTATTCTTTTGAATAATATCGCATACTGTTTTAAATTTTTCATAAAAACCGTCAAATCCCGCATAGGCGCTTCTATCTGCAAAAGCAATTCCTTGATTATCTACAACAATACTTTGCTTTTGATCATCGGTTTGAAAGCAATATCCGCAAATTTCATCCCCACCAAATACCTGCCCTTTACCCATTGTAACCCTTGTATTGTGAATAAGACCCTTCCTGGGATACACTTTTAAAAGTTCAGCATATAACGGAGTAGGTTCAATGTTATTAAAATAATTATTAATTCCTATACCTATAACTGTTTCTTTAACAGGAGGATTTTTCAATTTATCATATTTTAAATTTTCCATTTTACGACCTCTGTTATTTATTGCCCCAAGTGAAAGTCAAAGGATACATTGCCTTGAAAATGATGCGCGCTTTCATCTTCATTCTCAAAGCATTCCTGAATGAGAAATGTTCCAAGTTTTTCAGTTTTGTTGGTTTTTCTTATTGCTTCGTCAAAAGTATCATATTCTCCGATAACTTTCTCGTCCTTTATAGCCAAAAACTTATGTCCATATTTCTTATAAAGTTCTGGCATGTTTTTAGAAAAGTATTCGTAATTTTTATCAACCATGCTAATCCCTCCCATTTATCTTACTAAACAATCCCTTGACAACTTGTAGGGATTGATAAAATATTTGTGAAATGTTTATGAGATGGTAGCATATTACAAAGGGCGGCTTCAAGTTGCTAACACAGTATTTAGAACTAAAAATATCCTTTAGGTGTAAAGAAGTAGCTAAGATGTTTTCTTGGTCTGTTACTAAGTCAATTTTATGCGGTCGTGATATACTCTCTTAGCTTATACTATTGCTTATATACTATCTATTGCTTATGTTATCAAAATTAGCGCTTTTGGGCAAAAACGTTCTACAAGTTTTATTTTTAAAGTTTAAATAGTATTTTTTAGTTTGACTATGTAATAAAATTATGTATAATATTTAAGTGTGATGATATATTAGGGGCCAGATTTTAAGCGTGCAGTTTTGCGTTTTAATCACAAAATGCAAAAATATCGACGAGGTTCAAAGTGATCTCTCGGCTAGTTTGTTCAAAAATCAAATTGCTACCACAATGAAGGACTGAGGGAAAATTTAAAATGGCGAAAGAAAAATTTGACAGAAGTAAGCCGCATGTAAACATAGGTACGATAGGGCACGTGGACCACGGCAAAACAACGTTGACGGCAGCGATCACGAAAGTGTTGGCGGATAAAGGGTTGGCAGAGTATGTG
>JAIXNA010000148.1 GCA_020328135.1 Candidatus Endomicrobiellum dinenymphae | reverse complement strand
CATTAAAAATTAAAGAACTGAAATATCCAGAAAGACTGGATTTTTCAGTTCTTTAATTTTTAATGAAATATTTTTACTCTTCATTAATTCTTCTCCTATCAATATCGCAAACTTGTTCCTAGCGATAAAATTTTTGTTTCAGAAAGCGGAATTAAAACAAAAGAAGATGTTGATATTTTAAGAACAAACAACGTTAATGCGATATTGATAGGAGAAGAATTAATGAAGAGTAAAAATATTTCATTAAAAATTAAAGAACTGAAATATCCAGAAAGACTGGATTTTTCAAAATAAAGTTTTTTAGAGAACTGATGCGTAGGCAGCGCCTATTGTCTTTGCTGTCATTCCTAACTTGATCCGGAATCTATGTTCCTGTTTAAAGAGGAAAAAATGTCAAAAATAAAAATATGCGGGCTTAAAAGGTTAGAAGATATAAATTTTGTAAATGTTGCTAAGCCAGATTATGTAGGCTTTGTTTTCGCCGGTATGAAAAGAAAAATAGATTTTAATACAGCCGCAAAATTTAAATCTTTGCTCGACAGCAATATGCAGGTTGTTGGAGTTTTTGTAAATGAGCCGCTTGATAATATAGTAGGTTTGTGCGAAGATAAAATTATCGATTTAGTTCAACCTCACGGCGATGAAGACGAATTTTATATATCTAAATTAAAGGAAAAAGTAAAACAGCCGATTATAAAAGTTGTCAGAGTTAAAGAAAAGATATGCTATATTAACACAAAAGCTGATTTTACCCTTTTCGATACCCGCAGCAATTTTGAATACGGCGGCGGCGGGAAAGTTTTCGATTGGAATTTAATTAAAGGATATAAAAAACCATTTTTCATTGCGGGCGGTTTAAACAAAGACAATATAGAAAAAGCATTGACAGAACTAAAGCCTTACTGTGTGGACTTAAGCAGCGGAGTTGAAACCAACGGCGTGAAAGATTTAAAAAAAATAAAAGAAGTAATAGAAATTATTAGAAAACAGTCTGATGTTAAATAGGAGATAATATGTCAAAAGGAAAATTTGGAATACACGGAGGGCAATATATTCCAGAAACGTTTATGAACGCCATAAATGAATTGGAAACAGCTTATAATAATTTTAAAAACGACAAACATTTTAATAAAGAGCTTACATTTTTGCTTAATGAATATGCAGGCAGACCCTCTAGATTATATTATGCTAAAAATGCCGCTGAAAAACTTGGCGGAGCAAAAATATTTATCTTGTGAGATCCCGTATGATTTAAAAAGAGAAGATTTAAATCATACGGGATCTCACAAGATAAATAATGTTTTAGGGCAAACTCTTCTCGCAAAAAAAATGGGCAAAACAAGAGTTATAGCAGAGACAGGCGCGGGGCAGCATGGAGTTGCCGTTGCCACTGCCGCTGCATTGTTTGGTATGAAATGCGAGATTTTTATGGGAGAAGAAGATACTAAGCGGCAGTCTTTAAATGTTTTTAGAATGCGCCTGCTTGGAGCAAAAGTTTATGCTGTAAAAAACGGAACTAAAACTTTAAAAGATGCGATAAGCGAGACAATGAGAGAGTGGAGCAGAAGAATTGACGATACATTTTATGTTTTAGGTTCGGCCACGGGGCCTCATCCTTATCCTCAGATAGTGAGAGATTTTCAAAGCGTTATAAGTAAAGAAATAAAAGAACAGTTGTTTGAAAAAGAATCTAAATTACCATCTGCCGTTATTGCGTGTGTCGGCGGCGGATCAAACGCAATAGGAGCATTTTATAATTTTATAAACGATAAAGATGTTAAACTTATAGGATGTGAAGCCGCAGGTAAAGGCATTGATACTTTAGAAACTGCAGCAACTATTGCAAAGGGCAAACTTGGAATATTCCACGGAATGAAATCATATTTTTGCCAGACAAACAATGGACAAATTTCTCCTGTATATTCAATTTCAGCTGGTCTTGATTATCCTGGTATAGGACCTGAACATGCATATTTGCATGACACTAAAAGGGCGCAATATATTCCCGTTACCGATGATGAAGCTATCGAGGCATTTGAGTTTTTATCTAAAACCGAAGGAATTATTCCTGCGATGGAATCGTCTCATGCAATGTATTATGCAATGAAAATTGCGCCTAAAATGAAAAAAGAAGAGGTATTAGTTGTTTGTATTTCAGGCAGGGGCGATAAAGACGTCGCGATGATTGCCAAGCATAGAGGAGTAAATACAAATGGATAAAATAACGAAAATATTTAAAAATAACAAAGCTCTTATAACATACCTTACTGCGGGGGATTCGTCAACTGATAAAACAGAAGAGCAAATTTTAGCAATGGCAAAGAACGGCGCAGATTTAATAGAAATAGGCGTTCCTTTTTCAGACCCTGTGGCAGACGGCAAAATAATTCGGGATGCTATGGAAAGAGCGCTATCAAAAAATATAAAATTAGATGATATTTTTAATATGGTAAAAAATGTTAGAAAAAAGTCTGATATTCCATTGGTCTTTATGACGTACTTAAATCTGGTCTTGTTTTACGGATATGAAAGATTTTTTAAAAGATGTAGCGAGATAGGGATAAACGGTTTAATTATTCCAGATATGCCTCTTGAAGAACAGGATGAAGTTAAGTCTTTTGCTGATGAATATAACATAATAATAATTACGCTTATAGCCCCGACATCTAAAGAGAGAATAAGTGTTTTGGCAAGGCAGGCCAAAGGATTTATATATCTTATTTCGTCGCTTGGCGTTACAGGTGCAAGAAATAAGATAACTACAAATCTTGGCGCTATTATATCTGAGATAAGAAAAATTACAGACATTCCTGTAGCTGTAGGTTTTGGTATTTCTACTGCAGAGCAAGCGTGTGAAATAATAAAATATGCCGACGGTGTAATAATAGGCAGCGCTGTTGTAAAAATAATAGCGGAAAATAAAAAAAATACTGTTCTAAAACTTCATGCCTCTTTTTATTTCAGCAATATACTCAGCAAGTTTTAGAACAGTATTTTTTTTATTTTCCGCTTTTTTTATTTTCCGCT
>JAIXNA010000034.1 GCA_020328135.1 Candidatus Endomicrobiellum dinenymphae | reverse complement strand
ACGGCAGAAGACGCCGTCTCTGATAATTTCTGATAGCTTGCCATTGGCCAGAATTTATCAGAGACGGCGTCTTCTGCCGTATCAACTTTTGATCTTAAGTTTTCTAAAATTTCTACTCCTTCGGATGCAAATTTATCGGCTGTTGCGGAAAGATCCCCATGTTTTGCAGAAATGAACTTATCTAACTCGAAACAATATTTTCTTATATCTTCGTATAGTTTAACAAGCGCTTCAAGATCTTTTGTAAATACTTCTGATTTTATATTGAGCTTACTCAGGTTTTTACTTGTTTTTGCCAATACGCTTATCTGTTTGAGAACTGCCGGCAAAATCAAGGTGTCAACAACTTTTACAGCATACTTGTATTCAATTTCTTTTGTTTTTATGTAACTCTCAAGCTTTATTTCAATTTTAGACTCGAGTTCTCTTTCGTTTAATATATTGAAATCTGAAAAAGCTTTGATTACATTTTTATCAAGAAAAAGTTTTAACGCCTCCGGAGTATTTTTTGCGCTAGGAAGACCTCTACTCGCAGCCTCTTTATGCCACTCTTCCGAGTACCCGTTTTTCTCAAATCTTATATCTTTTGTCTCGGAGATTATTTCTTTTACCGCCTCTAAAGCTTTCTTTTTTACATCAGCATCGCCTTTCTTTGCTTTAATCCTCTTATATATTTCATCAAAACCATAAGCTGCGATAAAATTTAACATTGTTCCGACTTCGGAAGGATTTGCTGATGATCCCATTGCTCTAAATTCAAACTTGTTTCCCGTAAAAGCAACGGGAGACGTTCTATTTCTGTCTGAATAATCTTTATTTACTTTCGGAAGATTTTGTACTCCCAATGTGATTTCATTTACTTCCTTTTCATTAATTACGCTTGCTTTTTCTATAGAATTTAACAGATTGCTTATATATTCGCCAAGATAAACAGACATAATCGCCGGAGGCGCTTCGTTCGCGCCAAGTCTATGATCGTTACCAGCATCTGCAACGCTTGCTCTTAAAATTCCGCCGAACTTTTTTACGCCAAATAACACTGCGCTGACAGCCAAAAGAAACGATATATTCTTAAGAGGCGATTTTGAAGGTTCAAAATAATTTGCACCGGTATTATCGCCGATAGACCAATTGAAATGCTTCCCTGAACCGTTTACGCCAGCGAACGGTTTTTCGTGCAAAACAACAACCATGTTATGTTTATCTGCGACTTTTTTTAAAATTTCCATTGTCTGTAAGTTGTTGTCTATCGCCAAATTTGCTTCTTGATAGAGAGGCGCAAGCTCGAATTGATTAGGAGCAACTTCGTTATGTCTTGTTTTTACAGGAATGCTTTTACGATAAAGTTCGTGATCGACATCTTCCATAAATTCCAAAATGTTTTCTTTAATATGCCCAAAGTAGTGATCTTCCATCTGCTGTCCTTTTGCAGGCTTATTGCCAAACAAAGTTCTTCCAGTAACTGTTATGTCGGGTCTTGCAACTACCAAGTCTTTTGAAAGAAGGAAATATTCTTGTTCGATACCCGCAAAAACTTTTATCCGTTTTGCATTTTTATTACCGAGAAGTTTCTGAAGATTTATTGCCTTTTCATTTAAAGTCGTAAGAGATCTAAGGAAAGGTGTTTTAAGATCTAATACTTCGCCCGTCCAAGAAAGGAAAACAGAAGGAACAACTAAAGTTTTTGTTTTGCCGGCTTCAATAAGAAAGACGGGAGAAGTCGGATCCCATGCGGTATATCCCCTCGCCTCAAACGTTGATCTTATTCCGCCTGACGGGAAAGAAGATGCATCTGGTTCAGATTGCACAAGCTGCAAAGCCGAGAATCTTTCTATTATTTCTCCCCTCTCGCCATAATCTATAAACGAATCGTGTTTTTGAGCAGTACCGCCTCTTTGAGGCTGAAACCAATGTGTAAAATGCGTTGCGCCGTTTTCAAGAGCCCATTCTTTCATAGCGTGAGCAACTTCGCTTGCTATTGACTGATCTAAAGGTTCCAAATTATCGATAGTCGCCACTAGTTTTTTGTAAATGCTTTTACTTAAATGCTGTTCCATTACCTTTTTTGTAAATACCAATTCGCCATAATAATCGTGTACTGATTTCATAATATCTCCTGTTTAACAAAATTATAGGATGCTAAGCTAAAAATTGTGCGGTCCGACAATCTACATCTCCTATATGTCGTAATAATTTAATCATTTTGATCAGCAGATGTCAAATTACATAGAATTTATAAAAAATGAGCAGAAGATGTCTATGATTTTACAATTTTCGGTTTTTATAAAGCAAAAATAATATAAAAGAAGAGCTGCCCTGTTAGACAGCTCTTCTTTTGTTTGAACAATCTTTGTACTACGTCCAATTGAACACACGCCCGCCGGAGGTTTCTACTCCCCACGTACCCCAACAACCGGCGACAGACACTTTTATAACCACACTACAAACACAAGGACACAATAAAACAAACATACTAACGCTAAACGCTTCACGTTTAACTCGCATCCTTCGGTTTTTTGCAACCATATCGCAAATTGCTGCCGCTTACATTTTAAGCTTATTTTAAACGCAAAGCATAAATTAAAATTATAATACCGCAGAAAATATAACGTCCAGTCGGTATAACCCATTTCCCGATAGGCCTTGAACGCCCGCTCTGAATTTCTTCTGTAACAAGACGCTTTGGGATAATCCAAAAAACAAATATGCCGCTGCCTAAAGCGCACAATGGTATAAGATGAAGCGAAAGTACATCTATAGCGCCTCTAATGTTACCTACCACAAACCACTTGCACGACAACACTGTCGCTACCGAAACAAGAATTACTGCAAACCAACGAGTCATTTTAAACTTATTCTGCAGCGCTTCAACTACAACTTCAAACATGCCTATAAGGGAAGTAAGCGCCGCGAAAAACACCGCGATAAAAAAAAGCAACATGAGGACCTGTCCTAAGGGAATGCCTTTAAAAATTTCAGGCATTGTTATAAACAGAAAAGCCTCGCCCCTATCAAGACCTTTGCCGAACGCAAACACTGCCGGTATAATCAGCATAGACGCGAACAGGGATGCAATTGTGTCTAAAATAACAATATGTTTTGCGGAAGAAATTATATCTTCGGATTTTTTTGCATAAGAACCATACACAACCATAGTAGATCCTCTTATCGATAAGGAGTAAAACACCTGCCCTAACGCAGCCATCCAAGTTCTTGCGTCAAATAAATACTCCCAACGAGGCGTAAGAAGGTATTTATAACCCGCCGCCGCCCCCGGAAGAAAAGCAACCCTTATTGCCAATACAAGAAGAAGAAGAAGAACTGCTGGTATCATAAATTTACAGCATTTCTCTATACCCTTTTCAATTCCTTTCAATATGGTAACGGCTCCTATGGCAGTACTGATAGCAACCCACAATATTACTTGAGTTGTGCTTGTTACATTAAAATACCGAAGACTGCCAGTATTGCTAAAAGCTGACCCTGTGCAAGAGCCAACGACAAACCTAACAACCCAAGATACTACAAGTATATACCCTATAGCTTGTATCAAGGCGACCAAAGTACATACCCAACCAAAGCCTGCGCCAAAACCTATTCCAATATTACCTCTCATTCCGCCCAATTCTGCAGCTTTTTGAAAAGCGCCTACAGGGCCTGAACTTGTAATCCTCCCCACAGTCATTTCACCCACAACCGCAATAACGCCAATGAGAGCCAAACAGAAAACGTAAGGAATTATAAATGCTGCGCCGCCAAGTTCTCCTACGCGGTAAGGGAACAACCAAATATTTCCCAGTCCTATAGCAGATCCCGCGGCGGCAAAAATCAATCCCCATTTTGACGAAAAAGAATCTTTAATACCGCTCATCTTGCCACTTCTCCAATATCTTTACTTTTGCCCAAAAAACAAGGGACTGAAACTAATTTACAATGCATAAAAAAGGAAAGGAAACTCACGCATTGTAGCATTTTTTACTTTTTTATCAATTAAAATATATACAAACTCACAAACATCACGCTCAAAAACGCAAAAACAACATCATCGGCGGGAACACGCTTTAATTGCGCATGCGCAAGAGATCCGCTATTGTAATATAATTGTCTGAAAGTAATTGTATCATAAAATATACAATATATCAATCAATTTCTGCATTGCTTCTCCGGCTTTCATTGGAATAAATATATCCGCGATCTCATTTGTAAACGCAGATGGTTTTGGATTAATTTCAATGATAACCGCATTGTTACGTTTGGCATAATATGGCAACGAAGCAGCCGGATATACAACTCCTGTGGAACCGATAATTATAACAATATCGCATTTTGAAACGGCTTTTATGGACATATTCATGTCATATTCCGGTAACATTTCGCCAAAAAATACAAAATCAGGTTTTAATACAGCGTTGCATACTTTGCAGCGCGGCGCTGTTGTTAAATCAAAATCTGCTACAGGATAGTTGTTGCCATCATTATTGCAATGCAGTTGAGATGCATTTCCATGTAATTTGTATACTATTTTACTTCCTGCTTTTTCATGAAGATCGTCAATGTTTTGCGTAATTATAGCTTTAATATATCCTTCTTTTTCAAGTTTGGCAAGAACTATATGCGCCGCATTTGGTTTAGCTTTAAACATAGCTTCATAAAATCCGTCGCAAAGCATGCTCCATGCTTCTTTTGTGTGTTGCGTAAAATAATTTATTTCAAAAAGTTTTTCTTCATATTTATTCCAAATACCGTTTTCTCCGCGAAATGGGGCAATACCGCTTTCAGCTGAAATGCCGGCTCCTGTAAAAGCAACGATATATTTTGATTGCTTTAACGCTTCAACTGCTTTTTCTATAGATTTCACAGACGGTTCCTTTTGATACGTTGTATATTATTATATGAAATTTAAAAGTAGTTTTACGATTTTGCTACAATTGATGAACATGAAAAAACCTGAGCTTTTGTTGCCTGCGGGATCTCTTTTCGGGCTAAAAACAGCTTTCCTTTATGGAGCAGACGCTGTTTATGCAGGCGTTCCTGAAATGTCGCTAAGAGCAAAATCAAAATTCCCTTTAGAAGAAATGGAAAACGGCATTTCTTTTGCCCATAATCTTGGCAAAAAAGTATATTTAACGCTTAATTTATTTTCGCATAATAAAGATATTGCGCGCCTTGTGAGTTTTGCAAAAACAATTAAAGTGTTAAATCCTGACGGTATAATTATTTCTGATCCGGGAATATTTCAATATGTAAAAAAGGAACTCCCTCAAATTCCTATACACATTTCAACGCAAGCAAATGTTTGTTCGTGGCTTACTGTTGATTTTTGGAAAAATTTAGGAGCTTCGTCATGTGTTCTTGGAAGAGAAGTAAGTTTTAGCGAAACCTCAGAAATAAGAGAAAAATGTAAAGATATAAGACTTGAAGTTTTTATACACGGAGCAATGTGCATAAGTTATTCCGGCAGATGTTTAATGTCCGCATTTATGGCTTCGCGCAGCGCAAATCAAGGAGCGTGCGCGCATTCTTGCAGATGGAAATACAAAAGCAAACTGCTTCTAAAAGAAGAATTGAGACCGAGCGAATATTTTGAAATGGAGGAAGACGATAACGGATCATACATTTTAAATTCTAAAGATTTATGCCTTATGCCACAATTGGATAAACTTATCAGTATCGGCATAGATTCTTTTAAAATAGAAGGAAGAAATAAGAGCGAATATTACGTTGCTCAGACAGCAAGAGTATATCGCAAAGCGATTGACGATTATTCTAATAATTCTAATAACTGGCAACCTGATAAATATATGCAAGAATTAATAACGCTGCAAAACCGCGGGTATACTCTAGGGTTTTTTAATGGCATTCCCGGACAAGAATCTCAAGGATATGTTGATACAGCAAGTAAAAGCAATTACAGAAATGCCGGCGTTGTAAGAGATAACGCCAACGGAATGCTTACAATAGAATTAAGACGCAAGCTAAAAAGAGGCAACGAGATAGAAATATTGTCGCCGTTTAAATTTGAACCTGTAAAAATTGTTTTAAATGAAATTTATAACAAAGACGACAACCGTCTTGTTGAAGAACTTGCTCCCGGTAAAATTCATCAATCCGCAAAAATCCCTATCGCTGGCGATATTTCAATTTTTCCAGAAAATACCGTAGTAAGAATAAGAATAATTTAACGTACGGAGTAATAATGCGTAATTCCGATGTCTTCCAAAAATGCAATATCGTGAGATATTATTATCATTGCTCCCGGGTATTCTTTTAATACTTGAGCGACATGTTCTTTTGTTTCTAAATCGATGTTGTTTGTAATCTCGTCTATAAGCAATAATCTTGGCGTTTGTAACGCAATTTTTGCAAGCGAAAGTCTTGATTGTTCTCCTCCTGATAAAACAGATATACGTTTGTTTACATCTTCATTTTTTCTAAATAAAAAATCATTTAAAAAATCTCTTATCTGAGCGTGAGTTTTTTCAGGCGCTAAATCTGTAAGCGTTTCTAAAACAGTTTTTAAAGAATCTAAAGAACTGTAATTTTGATTTAAATAACCAATATCTTTAATACGCGGTAAATCCCAAATCCCTGTTTTTATAATTTGAGAATCGTTTAAAATTGCTTTGAGCAAAGTCGTCTTCCCGGAGCCGTTATCGCCTGTTATTGCTAGATGTTCGTTTCCAGAAACCGAGATATTTATATTCCTTAAAATTATTTTATCTTGATATCCAACTTGTCCTCCGCTTACAGAAACAATTGTTTTTGAGCCTATATCTTTTGCCGTTAAAGAAAAACTTGGTTTCATTATTTCAGGGATCCTTAACTTTGAAAGATGTTCATTTAAGGAAGCTCTTCTATCTGAAATTGCCTTTTGTTTTTTTCCTGCAGTTTTTTTTGCAGAACTTTCTTTTAGATCGCCTACAGCGGGAAGCCATCTTTTTTGTTCAACAAACTTTTCGCCTCTTTGTTTGCTTTTTTTTACGCGTTGTTGCTCTTTCATCAATGCTTTATGAGTTTCTTTTTTTTCTTTCGCAAGCAAGCCAAGTTCTTTTTCAGTACTCTGACGTTTTTGAGAAATTGTTTGTCTATAATCATCATATTTTCCGTTAAAAATATTTATTGTTCCGTTATCTATATGCCATAATATGTTAATAGAATTTCTTAAAAGTTCAACGTCGTGAGATACAACTATCAACGTTCCTTTATAAAAACTTAGCATCTTCATTAACGCCTTGCGGTTTTTTAAATCTAAATGATTTGTCGGTTCGTCTAAAAGTAAAACATCGGGGCAATTTGCAAAAACAACGCTTAGGGCTTTGTTAAATTTTTCTCCGCCGCTCAAATTTTCGTACTCATAAATTAATTGAGGCACATAACCGAAAACGATATCTTTATTGTTTTTTATGCAGCCACCAGACGCAGCCAAATCACCTTTAATAATTTTAAGTAAAGACGATTTACCCGTTCCGTTATTGCCTATAAGCGCTGTATGGTCGCCAGGTTGTATTTGTGTCGAAAAATCTTCAAAACAAATTTTATTTTGAAAAGACAAGCTAAGTTTATTTATAAAAATGGGTTTTCGCATATAAGGACTTGCCTCTGCGCAAAATTATAACAAATTTTATACCTCAAACAAGAAAGAACTTCGCGATTGCGAAGCCCCTAATTATTTCTTATTAAACCTAGCAAAACACGGGGAGGGATAGGGATTCGAACATCATAACATCAAAATATATTGATTTTTCAACAAAACGCTGTTTTTCCGTTTCGGAAATACCGTTAAATTTTTATCAATAGTATCAACGGAATCAACTACATAAATTTTTTTATAGAAAATTTATAGAATTTTGTTGTAGAATATCACGCAACATATTGAAGAATATGCTTATAAAGCGCCTTTGATAGCCCCTAATTAAATCTATAATCCTTTGTTCGTATTTAACACACGCCGCAACAGTAGCTAACCCAATCTATTTTATCGTTCTTTGCGGGAAGTTTGCAGCTTTTAAGTATTCTTTGTATGCGCTTTAATGTCTTTATTTATGGATGTTTCCTGCGAGAATTTTAAGTATCCTTTGTATATGGATACGTACTCCTGTAAAACCAGCTACATTTAGAAGCAATGGTAAGTCTCTATTAAACCTATTGCTATGGGTAATTTCTACCTTATACTTTCCTGTTGGTATAAGCATTCCTGACATTTTGCTTGGTTCTAACGTATCGCATAGTAATTTATTGTCTTCAACAATATTATTATGCTCGTCA
>JAIXNA010000147.1:1938-4096 GCA_020328135.1 Candidatus Endomicrobiellum dinenymphae | reverse complement strand
TTTGTTACTGTATTCTGCAAGAGAAATACTGACGCCTTTTCTGGTAGCTGCGTTTATTACATATCTTATATCCCCGCAACTCCGGACTGTCAAATTTTGCCGGAGAGAAAATTTACGAAGCTGATCAAGAAGCAAATGTCGTTTATATAGTCAAAAATGGACAAATTAAACTTACGGGTAAAAATTTAAGCAAAGTTGTTGAATCAGAAGATTTTTTTGGAGAAAGATCTCTTGTTGAAAATAATAAACATGATTGCAGTTCAATTGCTTTAAAAGAAAGCGAACTTTATCTTATTTACCGCGCTAAGTTTTATGATATGGCTGAATCCGATAATAAAGCCGGGATCACAATCATGAGAAATCTTGCATCTCTACTTGTGGCAAAATTTGACAGTCCGGAGTTACGGTGAAAATAATGACAGAATCGTCAAAAAATAAGGTTTTTGTTATTGTAATAATGATTTTTCTTGCAGTTTGTTTGTTACTGTATTCTGCAAGAGAAATACTGACGCCTTTTCTGGTAGCTGCGTTTATTACATATCTTATATCCCCGCTGGTTGTTAAAATACAATCCTACGGATATAGAAGATGGGTGGGCGTTACCGTAATCGCTGCTGTTTTAGCAGCATGCGCCGCTGCAATTCTTGTGATTTTTATGCCGATTTTGATTAGTGAAATTGAGAAATTTAAGATAAGTTATTTCGATTATTACAAGTCTTTTTCAAATTATGCAAATGTTGTTAGAAATAAAATTGAAACAGCGATGCCTATTATTAAACGTTATGATGTTTCAGATACAGTCGTTGTAAAAATTCGTGATTTTATGCTTCTGAAAGCGCAACAGATACCTGTTTATCTTATGAATATTTTTTCTATTTTTTCAATTATAATTCTAATTCCCATGCTTGTTTTTTTTATGCTTCTTGGAGGGAATAAAGGAATAAATGCTGCTGTTGCTTTTTTTCCTTCTCGTTACATTGAAACAATACTGTCTATTATGTACGAAATGGATAGCGTATTGGGCAGGTTTATTCGCGGTCAGCTTATAGAAGCCTCTTTTGTAGGCGCTGTGTCTGCAATATTTTTGAACGCGCTTGGAGTCAATTTTGCGCTAATCATTGGTATTATTGCAGGAATTGCAAATGTGATTCCTCATTTTGGACATTCTATAGGATTGGCGCTTGCCCTTATAGTAGGGGTAATACAATTTCAAACTTTTGCTGCAGTTTTTAAAATAATTATAGCCTATGCTATAATACGATTTTTGGATAATAATTTCGTGCAACCTTTAGCGATAGGTCGTAATGTAAACCTAGGATCTGTCGCTATGATTTTTGCAATGCTTGCCGGCGCGCAGATTTTTGGGTTTTTAGGCGTAATTTTTGCTGTGCCTGTGTTGGCAATATTAAAAACTATTTTCATAATGCTTATACAAAAATACAAAAAAGCAACCGCGTAAGGTTGCGCTTGTTGTTTGTTTGTCAGGGAGAATTCTATGGCTAAAAGAGTTGGTATTATCACTTCGGGCGGAGACGCTCCGGGGATGAATGCTGCTGTTAGAGCTGTTACAAGGCAGGGGATTTTTTTGGGGTATCAAATCATTGGTATTAATAGAGGTTTTAAAGGACTTCTTAACGACGAATTTATAAATCTTACTTTGCGTTCGGTAAGTGGCATAATAAATGCGGGCGGCACTATTTTGCATACAGGAAGATGTCCTGAAACAAAAACCAAAACAGGAATGAATAAAGCCGTTAAAACAATAAAGGAACTTGACTTGGCCGGTTTAATTATAGTAGGCGGAGACGGTTCCTTGGCCGCGGGTTGCGCTTTATCTAAACAAGGCGTAAAAGTTATAAATATTGCTGCGTCTATAGACAATGATATATACGGTACAGATGAAACTATAGGATATGATACGGCTTTAAATACTGCCGTAGAGGCAATAGACAAAATAAGAGATACGGCTACAAGTCATGACAGAATTTTTATTGTCGAAATTATGGGCAGAAAACATGGTTTTTTAACTGCCGATGTAGGGCTTGCGGCAGGCTGTGAGTTTATAGTGGTTCCCGAAATGAAAGCTGATATTAATAGGCTTGCGGCAGAACTTAAAAAAGGGAAAGAGAGAGGAAAAACATCTGAGATTATAGCTTTT
>JAIXNA010000147.1:1180-1928 GCA_020328135.1 Candidatus Endomicrobiellum dinenymphae | reverse complement strand
TTTTTTTTCTAGTTCCGCAATAGAAATAATTTCATTTGTTCCGCTCTTAATTTTCTCTAATACTTCGTTCATCGTCTTCCCTTTATAGTCAACTACGCCTGCAGTTTCACACGCGCATAACTCTACATTATAATCGATTAAACTGACAATGTTCTCAACACTTTAAACGTCTGATCATTAAATTTCTTTTCATGCTTTATTGCCTGCTGAATAGGCATTGTTGAAACAGAGCCGTCGGTTATCCCAACTAAAACATTAGTTTTTCCTTTATGGAACAAATCCATGGCAGAGTGTCCAAATCTTGAAGCAAGAATTCTTGTCCTTGCTGTTGGTCGTCCTCCGCGTTGTATATAGCCAAGTGTGCTGACTCTAACCTCAAGACCCGTCAATTTCTCTATCTTTCTTCCAAATTCTGTAGAAGAAAGATAGAGAAATTGACGGGTCTTGAGGTTAGAGTCAGCACACTTGGCTATATACAACGCGGAGGACGACCAACAGCAAGGACAAGAATTCTTGCTTCAAGATTTGGACACTCTGCCATGGATTTGTTCCATAAAGGAAAAACTAATGTTTTAGTTGGGATAACCGACGGCTCTGTTTCAACAATGCCTATTCAGCAGGCAATAAAGCATGAAAAGAAATTTAATGATCAGACGTTTAAAGTGTTGAGAACATTGTCAGTTTAATCGATTATAATGTAGAGTTATGCGCGTGTGAAACTGCAGGCGTAGTTGACTATAAAGGGAAG
>JAIXNA010000147.1:0-1170 GCA_020328135.1 Candidatus Endomicrobiellum dinenymphae | reverse complement strand
CTTCCCTTTATAGTCAACTACGCCTGCAGTTTCACACGCGCATAACTCTACATTATAATCGATTAAACTGACAATGTTCTCAACACTTTAAACGTCTGATCATTAAATTTCTTTTCATGCTTTATTGCCTGCTGAATAGGCATTGTTGAAACAGAGCCGTCGGTTATCCCAACTAAAACATTAGTTTTTCCTTTATGGAACAAATCCATGGCAGAGTGTCCAAATCTTGAAGCAAGAATTCTTGTCCTTGCTGTTGGTCGTCCTCCGCGTTGTATATAGCCAAGTGTGCTGACTCTAACCTCAAGACCCGTCAATTTCTCTATCTTTCTTCTACAGAATTTGGAAGAAAGATAGAGAAATTGACGGGTCTTGAGGTTAGAGTCAGCACACTTGGCTATATACAACGCGGAGGACGACCAACAGCAAGGACAAGAATTCTTGCTTCAAGATTTGGACACTCTGCCATGGATTTGTTCCATAAAGGAAAAACTAATGTTTTAGTTGGGATAACCGACGGCTCTGTTTCAACAATGCCTATTCAGCAGGCAATAAAGCATGAAAAGAAATTTAATGATCAGACGTTTAAAGTGTTGAGAACATTGTCAGTTTAATCGATTATAATGTAGAGTTATGCGCGTGTGAAACTGCAGGCGTAGTTGACTATAAAGGGAAGACGATGAACGAAGTATTAGAGAAAATTAAGAGCGGAACAAATGAAATTATTTCTATTGCGGAACTAGAAAAAAAACTCGCTTCGGGTAAAAAATTAAAAATAAAATTTGGCGTTGATCCTACCGCTCCTGATTTGCATTTGGGACACACTGTTGTTATCAACAAATTAAAAACTTTTCAAGATTTAGGGCATAAAATAGTGTTTGTGATTGGTGATTTTACTGCAAGAATCGGCGATCCTTCAGGTAGATCTGAAACTCGTCCTGTCATGACTGACGAGCAGATAAAACAAAACACAAAAACATACATAGATCAGGTGTTTAAAATTCTTGACTGGGAAAAAACAAAAATTGTTTACAATAGCAAATGGCTTGAGGAACTTGGCATAAATGGGTTGTTAAGTCTTGCGTCGAAAAACACCGTGGCGCAAATGCTTATAAGGGACGATTTTAAAAAAAGATACAAAGAAGATAGGCCTATAAGTATTGTTGAATTTCT
>JAIXNA010000004.1 GCA_020328135.1 Candidatus Endomicrobiellum dinenymphae | reverse complement strand
AAGCAGTTTGTTTATAGAAATGATTGCGATTTGGTAAATAAGAAAATCAAAAGATGGGCTTTTGGTATAATACGCAAAGAGATCTCAAGTCTTTAAACTACAAAACTACGCTTCATTACTTGCAACTACTTTAAATTTCCTAAAATGCACGATGTGTCGCGGCGTTTTACAGCGTTTGACAAGCCCATAGAAAATTAGATTAGCCTACAAATCAATAATTTAATTTTGTACAACCACAGCAGTTACAGAGCTAGTCGTTTCTACAAACGTTGTTGCAAAGAAGACAAAAGACTATCCATAAACATGCAATACAAGAACAAAGATATTACTTAAGTCTAAATACAAGAAACATAAGATACTTTAAATCTAAACATAAGAGACAGAAGGTATTAATGTGATTAACTTCAAGAAAGTAGTAAGCGTTATTGTTTTATTTAGTTTCGTGTTGACTTCATGTAGTAATAATAATGGCTGGGGAGGATCTTCGAAACCTGACCCAACAAGAATCGACAGGGACGTAGTAGTAGTAAATCGTCAATTTAGATAATCAAAGCTACAGCTTTTCAGCGAAAACGGGAAGCATGGACTTATTACAAGGTATGGGCGAGTGCGGCTATAATAAAGATTCCAATATGTATGACTGCAAACCAATAGATGGCGTACCTATTGAAATAGCAAAAGTTGAGGTTAATGGAATAGATTATGATTTGCAATGTTTGAACAACCCAGCAAAAAAAGGATGCCAGTCACCCCAATGCATACCAAACGGGGATGGAAGATGTGCGCTTGATGTAGAGTTGATTACAGAACAGAGAAAGGAACAAAGAAAAGCTGACGAGAAGGCGGGAGACCAAAGAACCAAAGATAGGCTCGCCTTTATGGAAACAGTAAGAGCTAACGTTGTAGCGGCAAAACAGAAAGAGAAAAAAGAAATAGAACAAAGAAAGATAGAAGAAGCGATACGCAACATCGAGAAAGAATTCGGACTTGTCCATCATTTTTATTGGGTATTATCCCTCTTCAAGTCGAGCAGGAGTTACGAAGCAATAAAGGTAATTGCTGACGTAAAAAAAGGCGCGATAAAGCCAGAAGATGCTCTTCGAGTAGCAATAAGGAAAGCGGATGCAAAATACTTAAACAGAAAATATGCCCCCGCCTTATTGACGGAGAAGTTAAGGCATTGATAGAGGCAGTGTCAAACGGGTTAATGAATAAAGAAAAAGCTGAGAAACAAATAATTAAGACAATAGAAGAAGCGGCAAATAGAAAGGATAGAATTTTGAAGGAGGCGCAAGCCGTAGGCGATAAGCAAGCAGAGGTTGATTACGTTAGAGAATTAACGAATAATCCGGAAATAAGCGACGTCGAATTAATAGAAGCGATAAAGACTGTARTAGAACARAGAAAGATAGAAGAAGAAGCAAWGAGAAGAGAAAAATAAGAAATAGAAMAAGAAGTAAGAGTGGCGGCAAACGAAGTAGAAACATTTCTTGAGTGACACTCAAGAGTTTAGCCTTATAGCGATCAAAATAAGTATAAAGATTGGGGTGAATGGTCTAATCAAATATCACTATTTGGAGTAACGTTAGGATTATCTGGAGGAATAGGAGCAACATTAGCGCCAGCCATACCTGCGGCGCTATGCGGCTATTATGTGAGCGTAGGTGAATATGTAGGACTCGTATCGATTGCGGTGCTAGGAGGGGGCTAGCTGGAGAAAAGGCAGCAACAGCAGGCGACAGTGGAGTAGTTGTAGCGCTTGAAGGAGCAGGCGCGGGGCGGCAACAGCAGTGGTAGGAGAACTCATATTAAAAGGAGGCCACCCGCATTTACCTTATTAAAAAAGACATGAAAGGCATGGGCGACTTAGTCAGCGGAGGGGGCGGCGGAAGTAGTGGCGCTGCAGTAGATCCTGCAGTAGCGGCTGCAAGGGCTGCTTATGAAGAACTACAACTACTAGTAGCGAAAGCACTAGTAGGTCTGTTTGCTTTTATGTATAGTCGTGATGGCGATAATAATATTGTTAATATTACTAATATTACTGATATTGTTAATGCTCAGCTTGCTACTGAAGCTGATGTTAAAGTTCGTAGCGCCGTGCTTGCTAATGAAATTCGCCCCATTTTTTACGCTACAATTGATACTTGGAATAAGAGTAAAGTAAAAAAGACAGAGGAAAGAACAATAGTAGAGAATAAAATTGACGCAGAGCTAGTACAGTATTTTCTTAGCTGCCCAAACGCGTTGGAAAAACTTATGAGGCAAAAAACGAGCGAGGGTGCCAAGGCAAGAGAATTGTATGGAAAACTTTATTATAAAGAATTGATGGAGCGCAATGAAGTTTTTGGAGACCATCTTCGCCCCATAACATTTAGCACCGATCATTTTTTTTATAATAGCGCCACCGAGGAGTTTTATATTCCAGGCGATTGTGGATTGGAAGCAGCAAGGAGACTTTTATACCATTTGGATCGATTAGGAATTATTAAAAATGATGCATGGTGGAAGTATAACTAATCAAGAACTAAGAGAAAGGGCTGTAAAAGCGTTGAAAGATAGACAGACTCTCGCAGATTTTAATTATGGTTATGATAGATATGCCGAACCATTGGCATATCTGACAGACGGGGCTGTTATTGCTTTGTTAAACAGTTTTGGCGTTCCAAGCAGTTTGATTAGAATCCAAAAAACAATAGGTGATCATAAGGACACGTTAAAAGGATCTCAGCAAGAGTTTAATACTGTCGCCGCAGAACTGGGATTGTATAAACTAGCTATTTCGCCAGGAAATCTAGAAGATGTATATAATGAAGCTTATGCGTATGAAGTAGCGCATGGTATCGAACACTTCGATAATATCGTTAAAAACCTTGTTGCTATCGCAGTGCAGTATCGCCATGCAAAATTCAGTGAAAAAGAAATTAGGAGAAGATTAGAAGAGGATTTTCCGCGGTTTGAAGAGCTCAGGCAACGGAAAGCGGCTGCTAATAAAGCTATGTGCGATGAAAATAATCTCTCTGAAAAGGATTTTAAGGAAAGGGAAGAGCTTTTTATTACACAAATAAACGAAGCAGCGAATGATTAAAGGAAAAAAGGGAGACAAAGGAAGCAATGAAGAAAGGGAAAACGGAGAAGAATAAGGAAGCAAAAATGAAGAAGACAAAGGAAAGAAAAATGAAGAAGATTCAGCGCATAAAAAATAAGAATTAA
The DNA here is from genome assembly GCA_020328135.1 of Candidatus Endomicrobiellum dinenymphae. Classification (GTDB taxonomy): domain Bacteria; phylum Elusimicrobiota; class Endomicrobiia; order Endomicrobiales; family Endomicrobiaceae; genus Endomicrobiellum; species Endomicrobiellum dinenymphae. The sequence goes on along the minus strand of JAIXNA010000004.1, from coordinate 11,590 downwards.
GCGGTTGCTATTAATCCGCCTGTTGCGCCAACCCTATATGATAACTATCCGTTTAGAATACCTATTGTATTCACAAGTCCTAAGTCTAAACAAATATGCACATAACCGCGAGAACAAAAAGAATAGTATCTCATTTTCCGCTTTCTTGTTATATTGCCTTTTTCACTTTGTTTGATTTAACGCAAGAAGTACAAACATACCTGCGAGTTTTTTTGCCAGAAAGAATAATGTTTAAGCTCTGAAGATTAGGTCTAAAAAGCCTCTTTGAAGCTTTATTTGAATGGCTTATTGTATTTCCAGATGTTGAACCCTTGCCGCAAATTACGCATTTGTAAGACATCTTTTACACGCCTCCGGTAAAAACTCCAACGCTTTAACGCCTCTAGATTGTACATTATTTTACGCTTTAGAGTCAACTGTGGTTTATTTTGTATAATGGTCGCATGTTAAATTTAGACAGTGAAATACAATACTTAAAAGGTATAGGTTCTAGACGTGCTCAACTGTTTGCAAAACTTGGAATAAAAATTGTTGAGGATTTTCTTACATTTTTCCCTGCTCAATACCAAGACAGAACAAAAATTATTTCCATAAAAGATATTTATAAAAATTTACAAGGTTGTATATTTGTAAAAGTTGGCAAATCTTGCAAAAGACAGTTTTCGCAAGGATTATCTATTTTAGATATAGAAATATTTGACGATACCTCTATGACGTACGCTCGTTTCTTTAGGAAGAACAATCCGTACTCTAACATAGATGTTTTTGCTACTATACGAAAGGCTTTTGAAGTTGGTAAATTTGCTTATATTTACGGGGATGCAAAGTTAGAACGCGGCGAAAGATTTATATCTGTAAATGACTATGAAATAGTTCAAAATGAAGCCGATAAGCCTTTGTTGTTTGATAAAATTGTACCTGTGTATTCTGCAACAGAAGGTTTAAGTCAAAAGTTTATAAGAGAAACAGTGAAAACGATTGTAGAATCTTCTTGCATGTTGTACCCGGATATATCGAATTTAATACCGCGTTTTGACAGTATTCCAACATTACAATCTTCAGTAGCAATCCAAAAAATTCATTATCCTAATACTTTGGAAGATGCAGAAAATGCAAGAAGATCTTTTGCCTTGCAGGAATTTTTTATTTTAGAATGTGCTCTTTCATTGTCTAGAAATAATTTAAAAAAAAATCCTAAGATACAAAAATACGAAATACGGAAAACTCTGCTTACGACTTTTAAAAATAACTTAAAATTTGAATTTACAAGAGATCAGAAAAAAGCGATAAACGATATCTTTGCCGATATGCAAAATATATACCCCATGAACAGAATGCTTATGGGAGATGTAGGCTCGGGTAAAACCGTGGTTGCGCTGAGCGCGGCTTTGCTTGCTGTGGAAAATGGTTACCAAACGATGATTGTTGCTCCGACAGAAATTTTGGCTGAACAGCATTATCTTACAATATTAAACATGCTTGAAGGTTTGGATGTTAAAATTGTTTTAGCTACGTCTTCTACATTAAAGAAAAAAAGCGAAAGGGAAAAGATATTGGCAGGTTTTGCCGATGATGATATAAAAATTGCCATAGGCACGCATGCGTTAATAGAAGATAGAGTAAAATTTAAAAATCTGTCGTTAATAATAGTTGACGAGCAGCATAGATTTGGCGTTATGCAGAAGTTTGCTGCACTGGACAAAGCTAAATCTCCGGATATTTTGATGATGACGGCAACGCCTATCCCCAGAGCCCTTGCAATGACTGTTTATGGCGAGATGGATATGACTACAATAACACAGTTGCCTCCCGGGAGAACGCCTGTAAAAACTTATTCTTCAAATGAACAGATTGCTTACACAAATACAATAAAAGAGTTAAAAAACGGTAATCAAGCGTATATTGTGTATCCCATTATAGACGAATCCGATAAACTTGCTTTGAAGTCTGCCGTTGACGAGTCTAAAAAGTTGCCGCAGACATGGTTTAAAGATTTTAAAGTCGGACTTTTGCACGGCAAAATGCAGCCTTCTGAAAAAAATGAAATAATGCGAAAATTTAAAAATAAAGAATTTAGTGTTTTAATAGCTACAACCGTTATAGAAGTCGGTATAGATGTGCCTGACGCTACGATCATGATAATACAGCACGCCGAGAGATTTGGGTTGTCTGCATTACATCAATTAAGAGGAAGAATTGGTAGAAGTTCTAAGCAGTCTTATGTATATTTAATAGGCAGTTTCAACAACGAGGCAGCTCAAAAAAGGCTTTCAATTATGACATCTACAAGCAACGGCTTTAAAATTGCGGAAGAAGACTTAAAAATGCGAGGTCCCGGTGAATTGATGGGCGCAGCGCAACACGGGTTTCCCGAATTTAAAGCTGGCGATCTAATTAAAGATGCCGATATTATTGAATTTACAAAAAACCATGCTTGCGAAATTGCGGAAAATGATCCAGATCTTTCTAAAAATGAAAATATTGTATTAAAGAATCTTATATCGAAATATTTTTTACATAAAACAAAACTCATTAATGTCGGTTGACTATATAATTTCTTTTAACACTCAGATTTTCTTACAGTCTTGTGAATTTATAAAACATTGTTTCATTTCGGACGCCCTCTCGCTTTTTTTGATATAATGGTCTAGTATGAATATACTTAAAAATATAAAAAGACGCTATAATATTAGAGGCGGCTATAAGGAGTTTTTAAAAATAGCTATACCTCTGTGCGTTTCCGTGGGCGTTTCCTCTTTTCAACTTTTTGCGGATAGGATTTTTCTTTCATATTATTCTCAAGCATCTTATGCAGCTTCCGTTCCCGCTGGATGTTGTATTAATGGATTAGTTTCTCTTTTTTTATATACGCTTGCTTATGTTGACGTATTTGTAGCGCAATATTGCGGTAAAAAAGAATATCGTTCAATAGGACCTGCAGTTTGGCAAAGCGTTTATTTATCTGTTGTGGCGGCTTTTGTCATCTTAGTATTTTCTTTGTTTACAGAGCAGATATTTACAAACATAGGGCACCCCAACGTTGTAGCTCTTGAAGAAATAAAATATTTTAAAATGTTGTGTTATGGCTCTTTTTTTGCCATTGCTGCCACGTCATTGTCAGGTTTTTATACCGGCATGGGCAAAACAAGGGTAGTTTTATGTGTAACAGCATGCAGTGTTATCTCAAATATTATTTTAGATTTTGTTTTGATTTTTGGAAAATTTGGATTCCCCGAAATGGGTATTACAGGGGCGGCGTTAGCAACCAATATATCGTTTGTCATTACGTTTATAACTTACGTCTTTTTAATTGTAAGAAAAAAGAATAAAAATATTTACAATACAAGACAATTGCAGCCTGATTTTACTTTTATGAAGCGATTATTGAAGTATGGTTTTCCAAACGGCGTAACGGTGTTTTTTGATGTTATAGCGTTTAGCATTTTAATGATTATTATTGGAACAATTGGCGTTTCGGAACTTACCGCAAGCAATGTAGCTTGTAGTGCATATCATATACTTTTTATGCCTATTGTTGGAGGCAATATAGCGACGTCAGTTATTGTTGGTAATTATTTAGGTAAAAATGAAGCTTCTGTAGCGCAAATAGGCGTAAGTTCGGCTTTTCAAATTGTCTATTCGTATGTTGCAATTTTGATGTTTGTCATTATGTTGCTTCCAAGTTTGCTGATTGCGCCATTCTCATTTGGCGCGCAAGCGGTCTCAATAGATACAGTTGGGCATATGGCTGTAAATATTTTGAGATTGTTTGTAGTATATTTGATATTTGACCCAGCTTATAATGTTTTTTCTAGCGCAATCAAGGGAGCTGGAGATACGGCATTTGTTGCAAAAAGAATTATATTTGCTTCGATATTTCTTATGATAATACCTACATATTTAATTGTTGTAGTTTTTAAATTAGGCGCATATGCTGCATGGATATTTGCATGGGTTTACAGTATTTTTCTTGCGAGTAGTTGTTATTTGAGGTATAAATCAAATAAATGGAAAAAGATGCGCGTTGTAGAAATGGATGTTATTGACGGATAAAGAGAGACATAATTAAAATTACTAATTCATCTGAATGTAGAGTAAATGTAATATAAAATGAATATACTTAAAAATATAAAAAGACAATATGACGCTGCGGGCGGTTATAAAGAGTTTTTAGGAATAGCCGTTCCTCTCATTTTTTCTACTGGAATTGGAGCTGTCCAACTTTTTACCGATAGAACTTTCCTTTCTTGGTATTCTCAAGAATCTTTTGCGGCATCGTCGCCTGCAGGTACCGTAACATGGGCGATCATGTGTTTCTTTTTTGGGACGCTTTCCTATATAAACGTTTTTGTCGCTCAGTACTACGGCAAAAAAGAGTATCGTTCCATAGGTCCGGCGATTTGGCAAAGCATTTATTTGGCATTTGCAGCAGGTTTAATAGTTTTGTTTATTTCGTTTTTTTCTAAAGCCATTTTTATGAATGTGGGTCATCCTTATCTTGTCGCGTGTGAAGAAGTCGATTTTTTCAGAGTGTTGTGTTATGGCGCTTTTCCGTGTGTTGCCGAAGGGGCATTTGCTGGCTTCTATTCAGGAAGGGGGAAAACTAGAGTAGTTTTTTTGGCTAGCCTTTGCGGCGTTGTTTTGAATGTTGTTTTGGATTATTGTTTAATTTTTGGCAAATTTGGCTTCCCCGAAATGGGTATCTCGGGAGCGGCCTTGGCTACAAATATATCTTTAATTGCCGGATGTATAATTTATGTTTTATTGATTATGTCTAAAAAGAACAATGCTATTTATAATACAAGATGTTTTAAACCGGATTTTTCTTTTATGAGAAGATTGTTGCGTTATGGTATGCCCAGTGGCGCAGACTTCTTCTTTGATACGGCAGGTTTTGGTATTTTTATGATTATTATCGGAAATCTCAATAGACCCGAACTTGCCGCCAGTAACATAGTTTCAATCGTTAACCACGTGTTTATTATGCCTATCGTTGGTTGTGGAATTGCCACATCAATAATGGTTGGTAACTACTTGGGCAAAAACAAAGCTTCGCTTGCGCAGGTAAGCGTGAGATCTTCGGCGTACATTGTATATACATACGTTGCGTTTGTTGTCGCTATTTTGGTGTTTTTTCCAAATCAGCTAATTTATCCGTTTTCAGGCGGAGCACAAGTTGATTTAATAGAGAATATAAAACCGATGGTCGTGCATCTTCTAATAATTTTAGCAGCATACATTGTGTTTGATGCTGGAAATATAATTTTTGCATCAGCGCTTAAGGGAGCAGGCGATACCATGTTTGTTATGAAAAGACTTTTGCTTTTTTCTATAAGTTTTGTAGTGTTGCCGACATATATTAATGTGGCGCTTCTTAAGCAAGGAGTATATGTGGCTTGGGGATTTTTACTGCTTCCTGTTATTGCTTTAGCCGGAAGTTTTTATTTTAGATATAAATCCAATAAATGGAAAAAAATGCGCGTCATAGAGATGGATATTTTTGATAATTGAAAATGCAAAGGAATTATGATTAAAATTGCTGATTTAAATAAATCGTTTGGCAGCAGAGCGTTATTTGATAATCTTAACTTAAACATAAATGCAAAAGAAAGGGTTGGGCTTATAGGAAGGAATGGTCACGGCAAAACGACATTGTTTAAAATGATTTTAAACAAAATGGATCATGATTCCGGTTCCATAAGTATGCCTAAAAATTATAAACTTGGGTACTTGGAACAGCATATTAATTTTGTAAAGAACACTGCTATTAGCGAAGCATGTCTTGCTTTGTCTGAAGATGAAAAAGATGAAACGTGGAAAGCTAAGAAAATTCTTACAGGGCTTGGTTTTTCATCAAGCGATATGCTGAAAAATCCTATGGATTTTTCAGGCGGGTATAAGATACGTATTAATCTTGCAAAAGTGTTGTTGTCCGGCGCAGATATGCTAATGCTTGACGAACCTAATAACTATCTTGATATTGTTGCTATAAGATGGCTTAGCAATTTTTTAAGGTCGTGGAAGGGCGAGCTTATGCTTATAACCCATGACAGAAATTTTATGGACAGCGTTATAACGCACTGCGCTATAATACACAGAACAAAAGCAAGAAAAATTGAAGGCAATACGCAAAAACTTTATGATCAGATAGAAAAAGAAGAAGAAATATACGAAAAAACAAGACTGAATGTTGAAAAGAAAAAGAAGCAGACTGAGCTGTTTATAAGACGATTTAGAGCAAAAGCAAGACTCGCAGGAATGGTTCAGTCGCGTATTAAATCTTTAGAAAAACAAGAAAATTTTACGCAATTAACGCAAATAGAAAATCTAGATTTCTCTTTTTCAAGTTTAACTTTTAATGCGGCAAAAATGCTTAGCGCGCATAATTTGACTTTTGGTTATCAAGAAGACAACCCTTTAATAAACAAGTTGAGTTTTGATGTTTTAAAAAAGGATAGAATCTGTGTTATAGGTAAAAATGGCAAAGGGAAATCTACGCTTTTAAAATTGATTGCAGACAGGTTGTCGCCGCGCGATGGCGTTATAAAAAAGCATCCAGATTTAAGAACTGCATATTTTGCGCAGTCTGACAGCGTAAATTTAAACCCTCAAAAAACAGTTTATGAAGAAATACTTAGCGCAGATAATAAATGTCTGCCTCAAAGGGCAAGAAATATAGCTGGTTCTGTTATGTTTAGCGGCGACGATGCTTTAAAAAAGATTGAGGTTCTAAGCGGCGGCGAAAAAAGCAGGGTTTTGCTCGGTAAAATTTTAGCAAGTCCATGTCATCTCTTGTTGCTTGACGAGCCGACGAATCATTTGGATATAGAATCTTGTGAAAGTCTAATAGATGCGACTCATGAGTTTCAAGGTTCAGTTATTATGGTTACGCATAACGAAGAAATTCTACATAGCGTTGCGACAAAACTTATAATTTTTGATAGAGATCAAGTTTCAGTTTTTGACGGAACGTATCAAAATTTCCTTGATAAGAGCGGTTGGGAAGACGAGGGTTCAAAATTAAAAACTAAAGTTTCTCAGAAAATATCTAAAAATAAAGATGAAATAAAGAAAGTACGCGCAGAAATAGTGCGAGAAAAATCAAGAATCTTAAAGCTGTTAGAAGAAAAAATGAAGATTATTGAAACAACTATATCAGTCAAAGAAAAAGAATTTAATTCAAATACTGAGCGACTTGTTATTGCTTCTGTAAAAGGCGATGTTAATTTTCTGTCGGAAGGAGCTAGACTTAATAAGATTCTTAAATCTGAAATAGAGAATTTATACACAGAGCTTGCTTTCAGCATTGATAAACTGGAACAAGAAACGGAACGTTTTCAAAAATTAATAAAAAAATTGGATTAACATGTCAAATCAGCGACGGGAAATTTTTGTACTTTTGTTTTGTCTGACAAAGATATAGAAGGAGACAATAACTAAAAAATATGATTAAATATAGAGATTAGTTGGAGCGATTGAGGGTGAATGAGATGAAGATTTTTTCAAAAATCAAAGAACAGTTTTTAAGCAATATAAGCCGTGAGACTTTCGAAAGAATGAAGCGTCTGTGGGTTCGTTATGTTTTACCTGAATGGAAGCTCTTGACTCTTTCTATGATTTTTATGGGAGTGTATGCGGCGTTAAATGCTTGGTCTATCAGTTTGCTTAAGCCTGTTTTTGACGAAGGATTTATAGAGAAGAACAAAGATATTCTTTTTGTAATCGCATGTCAAGTTATTGTTGCGTTTGGCGCAAAAGGGTTTGCCCAATATATGCAGGCTGTCACCATGACAACATTGGGAGCAAATTTTACAAGAAAATTACAGGGCGATTTGTATGATAGATTTATCGCTCAAGATGTGGAGTTTTTCCATAGAAACAATTCAGGAAATCTTCTTGTATATTTTATGGGCGATTTAAACATAATAAGAGACGTTATAATCAACACTGTTACGACTCTTGTTAGAGACGCTTGTTCTGTGGTTTTTTTAATTGCTCTTATGTTTTGGAGAAGTTTTGATATGGCTGCGACTATGTTTATACTCTTTCCTATAGGCTTCTATCCAATAGTTTACTTTGGGAAAAAAATAAAAAAAATTTTTCGCAATCAACAGAATTCATTCGGAAATTTGTATAGTATCCTTGCTCAGTCGTTCCAAGGAATTAAAATTGTAAAATCTTATAATATGGAAAATATTGAATCAACTAAAGTAAGAGGCAGCGCCGACGCGATAGCGAACATTGAAGTAAAGATGGCAAGAAATAACAATATCTTAAGTCCGTTAATGGAATTTTTTGGCGGTTTTGCCGCAGCCGGCACTCTTGTATACGGCGGTCGCAGAATAGTGCACGGAAGTCTTACTACTGGAGATTTTGTAGTGTTTTTGATTGCTATAGTTGCCGCATATCAGCCTATGAAGTCTTTGGCAAATTTAAATTTGCGCTTGCAGACAGGTATTGTTTCGATAGATCGCGTGTTTGCTATTATGGATCAAATGCCTAAAATAGTTGATAAGCCTAACGCGAAAGTATTTAAGGCAAGAAAGGGTATTATAAAAGTTGATAACATTAAGTTTAGCTATGTGTCGGATGTTGAAATTCTTCACGGTATTAATTTAGAAGTAAAAGAAGGTGAAAAAGTTGCGATAGTTGGCGCCGCCGGGTCAGGAAAATCCACTTTAATAAACCTGATATTGAGATTTTATGATGTCAAAGAGGGAAGCGTAAAAATAGATGGTGAAGATATCAGAGATATTACAATAAAATCTTTAAGAGATAACATTGCCTTTGTGTCGCAGGATGTTGTGCTTTTTGACGATACTATTAGGAAAAATATTTTGATGGGTAAGTTAAATGCAGCGGATGAAGAGGCTGTAGAAGCTGCAAAAAATGCCGCTGCGCATAATTTTATTATGAGACAAGAGTATGGATACGATACCATTGTCGGCGAAAGAGGCGGTAATTTATCCGGTGGGCAAAAGCAGATGATTTCCATCGCAAGAGCTATGTTAAAAAATGCTCCGGTACTTTTGCTGGACGAAGCTACCAGTTCGCTTGATTCAAAGTCTGAGAGAATGGTTCAAGAAGGTCTCGAGAAATTGATGCAAGGCAGAACTTCAATAGTGATAGCTCATCGTTTATCCACAATCATTAATGCCGATAGAATATATGTGTTTGAGTCCGGAAATATTGTGGAATCAGGAACGCATAAAGAGCTTCTAGCGTTAAACGGTTGTTACGCGAATCTCTATAAACTTCAGTTTATGCAGGATTGATAAATTCATGTTGACGGGCCCGGACTTTGGCGGTCTTAAAAAATTGTCTGCGACAGGTATGAAGATAATTGTTTTAGGCGACATTAAAACTATTGACGATTTGGTTGACTGTTGACGCTACAAATCTAGCGGCTGATTTTTTAGGGTTTCATTTTATTAAAGAGTCTTTAGAAAAAGGGTTAAAAATGCAAAAATTTAAAACAATAGCAAGAGAGACTCTAAAAGCAGAAGCTCAGGCCGTAAAAGAACAAATAAAACATTTAGATTCAAATTTTGATAAAGCTGTTTCTTTGATGAAAAATTGCAAAGGTCATGTTGTTGTTATGGGACTTGGAAAATCAGGTCTTATAGGCAGAAAAATTTCCGCAACAATGTCCTCTGTAGGTATTCCGTCTATGTTCTTACATCCGGCCGAAGGTTTACACGGCGATATGGGAATGCTTATAAAAGATGACGTTATAATGATGCTTTCTTATTCCGGTGAAACGGAAGAAATAAAAAAAGTTATTCCTGTTTTAATCAAAATGAAAATTAAAGTTATAGTAATGACTGGCAAAACTAAAGCGCAAGTATGGCAAAATAGCGAATCTATTATTAATTGCAGTGTAGAAAAAGAGGCTTGCCCGTATAATCTTGCGCCTACTTCATCAACTACTGCAATGCTTGCAATGGGCGATGCTTTGGCTCTTACAGTTTCACATTTAAAAGGTTTTAAGAAAGAGCATTTAGCAATGCTTCATCCTTTGGGCGCGATAGGCAAAAAACTTACAATGCAGGTAAGTGATTTAATGAGAAAAGGCAGACAAAATCCTGTTGTAAAGCAAACTGCGACAGTAGAATCCGCTCTTCTTGTCATGACAGGCACAAGGGTTGGCGCGACGAGCGTTGTTGATGCAAAAGGTAAAATAATAGGCTTTTTTACAGATGGCGATTTACGCAGGCATCTTCAGCACGATGAGAAGATATTAAAAAAGAAGATAACAGATGTCATGGTAAAAAATCCCATGGTTGTAACTCCTGGAATGATGGCTGTTGAGGCGGCTGAAATTTTAAAAAAGCGTAAGATAGACAATATTCCTGTTGTAGGGAAGAATAAAAAACCTTTAGGTATTTTGGACCAGGGCGATTTGTTGGCTGAAGGTATTTCGTAAGTATTAAATTGGCAGTATAAAGCACGATGCAGTCCGGAGGAAAAATAAATGGCAACAGAAACGATAGTTGAAAATATGTCTGAAAAAAAAGGACTTCCCGCGGGAATTTGGACAAAATGCAAGAAGTGCGATCAAATTCTTTTACAAAAAGATTTTGAAGAAAATTTTATGATATGTCCAAAGTGTGGTTATTATACGAGACTTGCCGCGCGTAGGAGAATAGAGTTTACTGTAGATGATGGAAGTTTTCAAGAATTTGGCGCAAACATTAAATCCGTGGATTTTTTAAATTTTCCTGGATATGCCGATAAAATAAAAGATACTGAAGCAAATGATGCCGTTGTTACGGGCGAGGCAAAAATTAGAGGGTATGATGTTGTTATCGCCGCTATGGATTTTTCGTTTATGGGTGGCAGTATGGGATCTGTAGTTGGCGAGAAAATAGTGAGGGTTGTGGAAAGAGCTTTGAAAAAAAAATGCTCTGTAATTATCGTTTCTGCTTCTGGAGGAGCGAGGATGCAGGAGGGCATAGTGTCTCTTATGCAGATGGGCAAGACTAGCGCAGCCCTTGCAAAGCTTGCCGATAACGGACTTGCATATATTTCTGTTTTGACGGATCCCGTAACGGGCGGCGTTGCTGCAAGTTATGCAATGCTTGGCGATGTAAATATAGCGGAACCTAAGGCTTTAATAGGTTTTGCTGGCCCCAGAGTTATTGAAGAAACAATCAGACAGCAGCTTCCTGAAGGATTTCAACTTGCAGAGTTTTTAAAAAAACATGGCATGATTGATATTGTTGTCGAAAGAAAAGATATGAGCGACGTACTTGCCAAATTTTTAAAATTTTTTTCTAAAAAATGATATTTTTTGAAAGTCTAAAAGAATATAAAGATATGACGCCAGGTCTTTCAAGAATAAAGAGATTTTTTGAAAGCATGGGAAACCCGCATGATGCAATAAAAGCGATACATATAGCGGGCACTAACGGGAAGGGATCAACGGCAGTTTTCATATCTGAAATTTTAAAAGCAGGCGGATATAAAACTGCATTATATACTTCTCCACATTTGATTGATGTTAAAGAAAGAATTAAAATTAACGGCGAGAACATATCATCTAAAGTTTTTTCTAATTTGTCGCATAAGTATTTAGATAAAGCTGTAA
>JAIXNA010000001.1 GCA_020328135.1 Candidatus Endomicrobiellum dinenymphae | reverse complement strand
ATGGAGACGAATTAGATAAACATTCAATAGGCATTGGTATTAATTTTAAGATAAAACCCACAAAACGCGCAAAGGTTACTCTTGGATATACGCTTATTGCAGGGAAAAATTGTATTAATAATCAAATCAATACAAATTTTTCTTTGAAGTTTTAATTACTCTGTAAAATCATTATAAAAATGCTAAAATATTTGCAATCAAACGATTTTATATCGACGACAATATCAAGTTGCTCGGTTGTGGATTGTGTAGTAGAGAAGCGATCCGAGGAGTGTTATGGAAATCAAATTGCCTGTTTTTGACAAAGTTACGCCGTCTTTGCTTGAAGCTATTCCTTATGAGTTTGTAGGGAAAGATATAAATGTACGCATTGAAACAGAAGAATTTACATGTTTGTGTCCTTGGACAGGCTTGCCTGACTTTGCATATATCGTCGTAAATTACATTCCTGACAAGACGGTAGCAGAGCTTAGATCTTTGAAATTGTATTTGCAGACTTACAGAATGGTTGGTATGGTGCATGAAAGCGTTGTAAATAATATTTTGAATGATTTGGTAAAAACTGTTCGACCTAAGGAAATGTCAATAGATATTGAATTTGGCATACGCGGTGGGATTACCACGACTGTAAGCGCGCAATATTTCAAAGAATAAAAGGCGAAGATATAGGGAAAATAAATGTTTTGCAAAAATCAAAAAATACATTTTATAGGAATTGGCGGATCCGGTATGTCGGGAATAGCAGAGGTTTTAATAAATTTAGGTCATGACGTTTCGGGATCTGATTTAAAAAAAACGGAGGTTATTAATCATCTAAAAGATATAGGCGCGAAAATTTATATAGGGCATAATGCAAAAAATGTAAAATCTGCCGAAGTTGTTGTTACTTCTACGGCTGTCGGTAAAGATAACCTCGAAGTTGTTACAGCTTTAAAGAAGAAAATTCCTGTAATTCCGCGAATAGAAATGCTCGCCGAACTTGCAAGATTAAAATATGCTGTGACAATAGCAGGAACTCACGGTAAAACAACAACAACGTCTCTTGCTTCCCTTGTTTTAGATGAAGGCGGACTTGATCCTACCATTGTTATAGGCGGCAGACTTAAAAATCTTAAAACGAGCGCAAGACTTGGCAAGGGTGAATATATTGTTGCCGAAGCTGATGAATCAGATGGATCTTTTTTAAAACTTTCGCCGGTCATTACCGTTGTAACAAACATTGATAATGATCATTTGGATTATTACGGTAATATGGAAAATCTCAAATCAGCTTTTGTGAAACATATTAATTCTATTCCGTTCTGCGGAACGGCAATTGTCTGCGCTGATGATGGCATTGTAAGAGAAATTATTCCAAGTATCACAAGAAAATATGTCACGTACGGGTTTATAGGAAACCCTGATATTAAAGCGTTAAATATAAAAGTGTTAAAAACCTGTACAAGTTTTGGCGTTGTTTATATGGGTAAAAAAATTGGGAATGTTTGCATAAGAATTCCTGGGAAGCACAATATTTTAAATTCTTTAGCAGCTGTAGGCGTTGGATTACAACTGGGAATACCTTTTAGTTTAATTTCAAAAGCGATAAGTAAATTCAATGGCGTTGGAAGGCGACTTGAAGTAAAAGGCGAAAAAAATGGCGTTACGATTATTGATGATTATGGACATCATCCAACTGAAGTGGAGGCTACATTAAAAGCGATAAAGCATTTTTGGCCTAAACGCAAACTTACTGTATTGTTTCAACCCCATAGATATACAAGAACTCAAAATTTGTTTAACGAATTTGGTAAAAGTTTTTCAAACGCTGATTTTGTAAAGATATTAGATATTTATTCTGCTGGTGAAAAACCAATAAAAGGCGTAACTTCAGAATTAATATTAAAAAGTCTTTTGCATAATAAATGTAAAGCCGAAAAATTTTCGGATTTAAAACGGTTCTCAAAAACTCTTTCTACCGGCGATATTGTTTTGACATTAGGCGCTGGAGACATATGGAAACAAGGAGAAGAGTTATTAACGCTGATTTAATTAAAACATTGTCTTCTTTAGGCTGTGTAATTTTAAAAGATGAGTTGCTTTCTAAACATTGTTCATTTAAAATAGGCGGACGAGCTGATTTTTTTATTGAGATTCCAAATGAACAATCTTTGTTAGAATTTTTGAAAAATATCGAAGGATATAAATTTTATGTTTTGGGCAGTGGAACAAATGTCTTGTTTTCAGATGAAGGATACAGAGGCGCAATAGTCTCTCTTGCCGGGCAGTTTAAGGAAATTTCCGTTTGCGGGAAAGAAATTTTTTGTGGTAGCGCCGCGCCGATATCAAATGTTTTAAACGCCTCTTTGAGATATAATTTGACAGGTCTTGAGTGCGCGGCGGGAATTCCCGGTACTGTCGGGGGCGCAGTTTGCGGTAATGCCGGGAGTAAAGATAGATGGATTGGCTCAGTCGTAAGGAATGTTAAAGTTTATAAAGGTCTAAAAAAAGAAGTTATAGATAAAAAAAAAATTATATTTAGCTATAGAAAAAGCAATCTGGCAAACTGTATCGTTACAGGCGTTAGTTTTGTCTTGAAAAAAGATACTAAAAATGATAGCCTGAGCGTAGTTTCCGATAATATAAAGAGACGTTTAGAATCTCAGTTTTTAAATGCGCCTAGCGCTGGCAGCATATTTAAAAATCCTGATGGGTATAGCGCCGGTAAACTTATTGAGGAAGTTGGTTTAAAGGGAACTTATTCCGGCGGCGCGCAAATTTCTAAACTTCATGGAAATTTTATAATAAATACCGGCGGAGCCTCTTCAAAAGATGTTGTGTTTTTGGTTGAACTGGTAAAAGAAAAAGTAAAAGAAAAATTTAATCTAGCTCTCGAGACAGAAATAAAAATAATAAAATGAAAAATTCTGATATACTATCGAAATTAAAAAATAAAAAAATTGGCGTTTTATACGGTGGTTTTTCATGTGAAAGGGAGATTTCGCTTGTATCCGGTAAAATGGTTTTAAATACATTAAGAAAAATGGGAGTTAATGCGTGTGGAATAGATGTGGATAGAAATGTATCGGAAAAAATAAGAAAAGCAAAAATAGATATAGCTTGCGTATTTCTACACGGACAATTTGGCGAGGATGGCGCAATACAGGGGTTACTGGAAGTATTGGGCGTTCCCTACACAGGTTCCGGTGTCTTTGCAAGTTCTGTTTCTATGAATAAAGATATTTCTAAACAGTTGTTTAGACGCATAGGCATCTTAACCCCGGACTGGGCGACTTTAAGGAAGTATGAGGGAGCGCCAGAAATAAAAACATGTCCTGTTGTTGTAAAGCCTGTGTCGCAAGGATCTGCTATAGGCGTAACGATAGTAAAAAGCGCCGCACAGTTTGCCGTTGCAACAAAAAAAGCCTTCAAATATGATAAAGAAATTATGATAGAATCTTTTGTTGCGGGTACGGAAATAGCAGCGGGTGTTTTAGATGGCAAGGCATTGCCGGTTATAGAGATAGTTCCTAAAGGTAAATTTTACGATTTTAAATCAAAATATCAAAAAGGCGGTTCAAGACATGTAATTCCTGCAAGAATAAACAATAAGGCTTATAAAACTGCGCAACGTTATGCTGAAAGCATATATAGAAATTTTAAGTGCAATGCTATGTGCCGCGTTGACATGATTGTAGGCAAGAATGACGATGTGTGGGTTCTTGAAAATAACACTATTCCGGGCATGACGGAAACCTCTTTACTGCCGGATGCGAGCAGAGTTGCAGGATACAATTTTGAGAGTTTAGTTTTAAAAATTGTAGAGAGCGCATTATAAAATGGCAAAAAGGAAGAGATATAGTTACAAAGCCGTTCGCGCAAAGAACGGTCATTTTCGTTCGAACAAAAAGAATAGAAAAATTATTAAGCTTTTTTTATGTCTTCTTCTTTTGTCAGTATTTGTTTTTTTAGTTTGTTTCGGCGTTAAAAGGTTGCTTGATATTTCCTATAAATCCGATAAACTCATTGTTAAGAATATAGAAGTCGTCGGGACGAACAACATAACTAAGGCGGAGATAAAAGAACTCCTTCCTTTTAAGATAGGCGACAGTCTTCTGAAGATAAATCTATCAGAAGCTGAAAATGAAATAAAAAATTTGAAGCCGGAATTAAGAAATGTTGTTATTAGCAGGCGTTGGCAAAAAGTGAGAGTTAAACTTTGTGAGAGAACGCCTGAGGCGTTTATAGCGCATGACGATGTTGTACTAGGCATAGATTTTGACGACAGTCCATTCCCTCTGCGCGGTTTTATGAGCGCAATGAAAGTTCCAAAAATTACTTATAATTCACGCGATGAAAGAAAGCAGCTTTTGGATTTTATTGAAAGATTTAAAACTGTTTGCGGAGAATTTCTCGATAATATTGCTGAGATGAAATTCAGCAACACCGGTGATATAGTTTTTATTATGAACAGCGGCGCTATAGTTTTTTGGGGCGAGGAAAGACCGGAACATTTATCTAGTAAATTTAGGAAGTTTCAGAAAGTTTATGTCGATGCAATGACAAAATATAAACAGTTGGAGTATATAGATATGACTTTTTATGGCTCAGGAAGAGCAATTGTGAAACCTCTAACTAGAGATAATATTTAATTAAAGGATTTATACAATGTCCAAAAAACTGCTTGTAGCAGGTCTTGATATCGGCAGCAATCAGGTATGTTGCGTTGCGGGAGTGTGTGACGAAGATGTGAGAACAGTGAAAATTCTTGGAGCGGTATCCGTTCCGTGCGACGGAATAAAAGCGGGAGCGGTAATCAATATACAAGAAGCTGCGTTGGCTGTTGGTAGAGCGTTTGAAGAAACTGAAAAAGTATCCGGAGGTCAGATAGGAAAAGTTATTGTTGCCATGAGAGGTAGTTTTATTAGATCCAAAAGCTCTAAGGGCGTTGCAAATATAAACTATTCAAATAAAGAAGTTACAATAGAAACTGTTGAAAATGCTTTAGAAAGCGCAAGGAAACAGATAAAAATGGAGCCCGATCAGGAAATATTTCAAATAGTTCCTCGTGAATATATATTAAATCAGCAAAGAGGCATACAAAACCCCATTGGTATGGAAGGGACGTATATCGAGGTTGATGTGCATGCTTTTATAGCTTCAACCAGCAATATGGGTAATATAACCAAAGCCATGAGTTCCGTAGGCGTTAGCTACGATGATAGAATTTATGGATATCTTGCGGCAAGCGACATATTGGTTACAAGAGAGGAAAAAGAATTGAGTTGTCTTGCAATTGATTTTGGAGGGCTTACAACAGGACTTGTTCACTACGTTGACGGTATAATAAAGCATACTGATGAACTTGCCGAGGGATCTGATTACATTACAAGAGATATTGGTCATAAGTTGAGAGCGGCTTATTCTGTTTCAAGAGAAGTTAAAGAAAAACACGGCGCGGCATTTGTTTATAGCGATTTTAAAAATGAAGAATTTGAGTATAGAGCTGCAGATGGAAGAAATATAAAAAAATGCGATAAACTTGAGTTGGTAAGCGGTATTATTACGCCAAGAATTGACAGAATTTTATATGAAATAAAAGAAATTATAGATAAAAATAATTATGGCGATGAGTTTTTGTCAGGAGGAATAATTCTTACAGGCGGCGGTAGCAGTCTTTCCGGAATGGCAGAGGCTTTTGAAAAAGCATTTAATTGCTCTGTAAGAACGGGAACTCCTAATTCCGATAAAGTTATTGGTTCTGATGAAGTATTATTAAATCCATCATATACCACAGCTATAGGCGCAATAGTGTCTCATTTTTCAGATTCAAATGGTTATTCTCAAAAAAAATCGTCCGGAAGCGGTATAGTTTCAAAAATATCAAAATGGTTTGAGGAAGTTTTTTAAATGAGGATAAAATTAGTCTTGCCTTCAAAAGAAACGAACGCAAGTCAACCTGCCATAATTAAGATTATCGGCGTTGGCGGCGGCGGTTGTAATGCCGTTAATAGAATGATTGCCGCAAATGTTGGCAATGTTGAATTTGTTGCTATTAATACAGATGCTCAAGCTCTGTTAAAATCTTCAGCGCCGGATATATTGCAGATTGGAGAAAAAATAACAAAGGGACTTGGAGTGGGTGGAAATCCCGAGGTTGGCAGGCAGGCGGCTGAAGAAAGTTTGGAAGAGATAAGAGGCAGATTGTTAGGCGCAGATATGATCTTTGTTACTTCGGGAATGGGCGGGGGAACAGGTACCGGCGCAGCGCCAATAGTTGCGAAACTTGCAAAAGAAGAAGGTATACTTACGATAGGCGTTGTTACAAAGCCTTTTGAACATGAGGGTAAAGCGAGAATGGCTCAAGCCGAAGAAGGAATTAAAAATCTTAAAGAATACGCCGATGCCCTAATTGTTATTCCTAACGAAAGGGTTTTTAATGTCATAAACGAAAGAGTCGCTCTTGATGCTTTTTATCAAATCATAGACGATGTATTAAGACAGAGCGTTCAGGCTATTACAGATGTTATAACCGTTACAGGCGAAATTAACAGAGATTTTGCCGATGTAAAAAATATTTTAAATAATGCCGGCACAGCGTTAATAGGTATAGGGGAAAGTACAAGTTCAGATGTTAAAGAGGCTGTAAAAAAAGCGGTAACGAGTCCTCTTCTTGATAATTATGATATCTCAAAAGCTAAAAAAGCTCTTGTGAACATAACAACAAACTCCAATATCACAGCGTTGATATTGCAGGAAATATTTAACGATATTAAAAGTTACGGTATTAACGGGCATGTTTTTTTTGGTCATACCATAGATAATCGACTTGACGATAAAATTAAAATTACCATTATTGCCACAGGTTTTAGTATTGATGAATTTGGAACTTTAGCGGAAACTCAAACTTCTCAACCTGAATTTTTTTCACAGCAAGATTTGCCGCGGGTTGAAGTTATGGATTCGTCAAAACCGGCATATACGTACTGGAAACCTAAATTTTTAAAATAATACTGCAGTGGCAACCTTATATTGTGATATCACAAAACACATGAAAAGATAATGGATGTTTCGGTTGCTTTGCCCCGCCATGAAGTATCCACGTTGTTGTTTTTCCTTTTGTAAAAAGGGGAATTAACGGCGAGGGGAGAATTTATTGCTAAATCTTCGGTGGCGAGCTACGGATTTGGGAAATCCACATATTATGAAACAAATTATATCCCATAAAAAATTCCCTTGTAAACATTTGACGACAACCAAGATCGTTGGAAACATGAGAGGTAAAGCCTTAAGAAATAAGTTTTTACTTTCATTAAATTTAGATCCGTCAAATCTAATACTTGCAAATCAAATACGCAGCAACAATGTGAAAGCGGTTAACTCATTTAATAAAAATACTTTTATTGCCAAGTGCGACGGCTTAATTACTGCAGATAAAAATACTATGCTTGGTATTTTTACCGCCGACTGCGTTCCTTTGCTTATGTCTATCGGAAACGGAGAGATTAAAGCTGCAATTCACGCAGGTTGGAAAGGTATTTATTTAGGGATAATAGAAAACGCAATTGAAATCTTTCATAAAGATTTTTCAATTAAACCAGAGGATATTAAAGTTTATATCGGTCCGCATATCCGTTCTTGTTGTTATGACGTGAGCTGTGATATGGAAGATAAATTCAATGTTGAACTTGTGAATAACAAATTAGATTTGTCAGGAATAGTTTGTCGTAAGTTGCAAAAACTTGGAATTAATGAAATCTTTGATGTTAAACACTGCACTTTTCACGAGAAGGATTTGTTCTTTTCTTATAGACGCAATCAATGCGCTGAAAGAATGCTATCTGTAATTATATAAATTCAATCAATCTGATTTGAAGAGCTTGTCGCTAAAGAATTTGAAGCTTTTGATGCTTCCGTCTTGCTCCATGTTTGGAGAAACTCGTAAAAAGTGTAGAATATCACGACATATTGCGCATTTTAGGAAATTTAAAGTAGTCGCGCATCATATCTCAGTAACGTTTGAATAAATTTTTTAGTTTAGTATAATACGCTAAGATTATTGTCGATTCATAGATGTGAATAAAGTCTTTTTATTTTATACGAGGAGGGATAATATGTCTTTAAAATTACGGCAAACAAGACAATCTATAGACAAAGTTGACAAAGAAATTGTAAAGCTCATAAATAAAAGGGCAAAACTTGCCTTAGACATTGTAAAGTCTAAAAATAAAACTAATGCTGTTGTATATGCGCCGTCTAGAGAGAAAGAAGTTTTAAATAATATCACCATTGCTAAAGGCGCTTTGAGAGAGGAATCTCTTAGGAATATATATACAGAAATAATAAGCGCCTGCAGAAATTTAGAAAGTCCAACAAAAGTGGCATTTTTAGGACCTTGGGCTACATTTACGCATCAGGCTGCTATCAGGAATTTTGGAACTTCGAGTTGCTTCGTTCCTGCAACGACTCCTCAAGAAGTTCTTTTGGAAATCGAAAGTGGTAGAGTAGATTTTGGCGTTGTTCCTGTTGAAAATTCAAACGAAGGTTCTGTAAACGTTACCTTAGATATGCTTGTTGAAGCAGAACTTAAAATATGCGCCGAGATAAGTTTAAAAATAGAGCAATGTTTTCTCGTAAAAGATCCGAAAGCTAAAGTCTTGAGAGTTTATTCTCATTCTCACGCTTTGGCGCAATGTAGAGATTGGATAACTAAAAATTATCCTGATGTAGAGATGGTATCCGTTTCGTCGACTGCGGAAGCGGCTAAAAGAGTTGCCAAAGAAGATTTTGCAGCGGCGATTGCGTCGGAAGTAGCCGCGAAAATTTATGATTTGTATATTTTACAAAAGGGAATTCAAGACAGCAGGGAAAATTTTACGAGGTTTTTTGTCATAGGAAAAATTTTGACAAAGCCTAGCGGCAAAGATAAAACAAGTTTAGTTTTTATAGTTAAAGATAAAGTTGGGTCTTTGTATGAAGTGCTTGGGGTTTTTAATAAAAATAATGTAAATTTGACAAAAATTGAATCTCGTCCTACAAAAAAAAGGGCATGGGAATATATGTTTTTTGTCGATTTTAAWGGGCATGTTGAGGATAAAAATATAGCGGTAACAATAGAAAGTCTAAAACGTAAAAGTATTTTTGTAAAAAGTCTAGGCAGTTATCCAAGGGCTTAGTTATAATAGTCAAGAGCTAAGCTATAAGGCAAAATTGATGGCTAAACTAAAAAAATCAACGGAGGTAACAATATGATAATAACATTAAAAAAAGGTTCAAAGCAAAAGGATATTAAGGCGGTAACAGACAAAATAAAAGTTTTTGGATATAAGCCTCATATTTCAAAAGGAAAAGATTTTACAATTATAGGTATGATAGGCGAATATGCTGAAAAGTACAAAGAAGCTTTTGAAGCGATGGATACTGTAGAACACGTAAGTGAAATACAGAAGCCTTATAAGCTTGCTTCAAGAGAATTTAAAAAAGAAAATACAATAGTTAGGATAAGCAGAGATATTGAAATTGGCGGTAAAAGAATACATGTTATAGCAGGACCCTGTGCTATTGAGGATAAAGAATTGATGATTAATACCGCAAAAATAGTTAAATCTGCAGGTTCAACCATATTGCGCGGCGGTGCGTACAAGCCTAGAAGTTCGCCCTATGCTTTTCAGGGTCTCGGAGAAAAAGGTTTAGAGTATATTAAAAACGCAGGCGCAAAAATACACATGCCTACTGTCAGCGAGGCTATGACTGTTGAGCAGGTTGGGCTTGTCTCTAAGTATTGTAGTATTGTTCAAATAGGCGCAAGAAATGTTCAAAATTATGATCTCTTAAAAGCAGCTGGGAAGCAAAAAAAACCTGTACTTTTAAAAAGAGGTATGGCTACTACAATAAAGGAGCTTTTGCTCTCAGCTGAGTATATTCTTTCTCAGGGTAACTACAATGTTATTCTTTGTGAGAGAGGCATAAGGACTTTTGAAACTGCTACAAGATTTACAATGGATTTAAATGCTGTGCCCGTATTGAAAAAGCTTTCACATTTGCCCGTAGTTTTGGATCCGTCGCACGGAATAGGCATTAGAGAACATGTTGGCACAATGGCTAAAGCATGTGTTGCTGCTGGAGCTGACGGTATTATTATAGAAGTTCATCCTCAGCCGGAGCTTGCGCTTTCGGATGGACCGCAAAGTTTATTGCCTGATCAATTTAAGAATTTGATGAAAGAACTGGATTTGGTTGCCAAAGCTGTTGGCAGGGAGCTATTATACTAATTTTAAAAACTCGACTGAAAACAAAAAAATCATTGAAAAATAAAGCAATTTTAGAATTGTTTGAAAACTTATAAAAACGCTTAAAAGCATTCAAGAACAAATTGTAAGACCAAAATAAGACTAACTAAAACGGAAGTTTTGATACTGTGTTTTGATTTGTGTAGGCTTGACCTACATTGGCATATATCTCGTTGTCGTTTCTATATATCAGAAGTGTCCCATCTTTTAAACATTATGCAGCGCATTGGGTAAAATTTTGATAACTTGGTATGCGCCAGGTATAATCCGTTATTAGCCAATCTGACTTAGGACACAAATCGTAAAGTTCTTTCAGTATAGGCGGCAATAGGTTATCGCTTATAGAAACGGCGCGAACTTCATGTGTTTTTGACTGCTATTCTTCGCTTTTTGGGTTAACCGATATTCGTTTTCCAGTAAATCTATGTCTGTTTCTTAAAAACAATACTTCTTCGGGTCTAAATCCTGTATACAAAGACACTAGATTTGCAAAATAATAAATATCTTTTTTGATATTTGCAGTTTTGTACTTTTGTATTTCGTCAATATTTAAAAAATGCAGTATTTTCTTAGGTTGCCGGACTTATTTTTATGTAGTTGAACATATTTTTAGCAGCAGATGGCATAGATTTTATTCTAGTAAGTTTTAAATTGATGGAATTGACCATTCTGACATTTTGTAGGCTTGTATTGTTTCAAACGTAATATCTTTCAACTGTTTTATTTGTGGATTTTTGATATAAAATGATTTATCGTTTGCTTATCGCTCTAAGAGTTCTAAGAGCTTTATTTGTTTGAGAATATTGAAAATATTTGTCCATAAAGTCTACAATCGGAATTTCGCCTTTTCCACATTTTTGTTTGTATCTTTTGACAAGAACTCCAATTGAAATCGTTGAGCTTCCTTAAAGGAAAAAGCCTCTATGGTTTTTCTTTTTTGTTTGCCATCGTCATAATGCCTGAAAGTCCGTTTGTTGCCTTGCTTTTCTAGCTTACTTGGCATAATTGCAGCCTTTTTTAAATTTTTAATTATTCTTTATACCGCTTATTATTTTGCAATATAGAATACAAAGCCTTATCAAGAGAAAGCAGAGTTTCTTGCATCTGTTTTAATTCGTTATTGTTTTTATCTAACGAAGTTTCCGTTAGCATTGAACGATTGTGTTTTATGTAATTGTTGTTTTCAACAAAAAGTATATCTCCGTCATTTATTAAAGCAAAATGATTTGCATCCTTATCCAGGGCATTTGTTCCAATAGCAGAAAAAGACTTTTTAATTCCCATAAGATGATATATAGTAGGTATTAAATCTGCCTGTGAAACAACATAACATTCATTTTGAGTTTTATGTCCTGCTGATAGCGCGCAAATAAAATCTTTTTTATTTTGTTCATATTTTCTTTTATTTTATACATAAAAAGAAGAACCTATCCTCAACAAGATAAAAATAGATTCTTTCGCTTTATGTATAGCCAACTAACTTTATATTAGCGCATTGCAATATAAAATTAGTTGATTATTCGTTACTTTACAAAATCAACTGCGTTTTGAAAGATAACTTTGCCCCAGCCATATTCACCGTCAAAACCTTCTTTTGCAGGATGCTGCAAAGCGTAAACATATCTTTCAGGGTGAGGCATAAGCCCGAAAACATTGCCCCTAACATTGCATATCCCTGCGATATGCTCTATGGATCCGTTTGGAGCTAAAGGATAGTCTGGCTTGCCGCCGTCTTTTGCCGAATATCTAAAAACAATTTGATCATTTTTATTTAAACTTTCTAAAAGTTTTTTATCGGCTGGAATAAATTTCCCTTCACCGTGAGCTACAGGCAAGCTAATTATATCGGGCAAATTTTTTGTCCAAATACAATTAGACTCATTTTTAGTTTTTTTCTCCGTTTTTAAATAAACCCAGCGACATTCAAATTTATCTGAATCGTTGTAAGATAATGTAGAAATTTGCTCAAAAAGTTTAGGATCTGGCAACAATCCCATTTTAACTAAAACCTGAAAACCATTGCATATGCCAATAATAGGATTCCCACTTAATGCAAATTTTTTAATTTTATCGCCAAGTTTGTTTTTAACTTCATTTGCCAATATCTTGCCCGAAGCTATATCATCGCCGTAAGAAAACCCTCCAGGAAAGACTAAAATATCGTATTTAAAAATTTTATCTTTTTTCTCAATAAGCGAATTAATATGAACGCGCTCGGCGCTGGCTCCGCATAGCTCAAAGGCTGCCTGTGTTTCATAATCGCAGTTTGTTCCTGCAGTTCTTAAAATTAATACTTTTACTTTTTTCATATTTTATCCTAACTTAAATTTATTGCCAAATAGCGTAAAGTTTTACCAGTTGATAGTATTACGCCAAGAATTTAAAAGAACTTCTGACTTCTCTTGCGCTTTTATTTTATTTTCTTTACTTATAAACATTATTTTTTTATTGTCGCTTACATAACCGACTTCAGCTAATACTGCGCCTTCAAAAATCTTTAAAATCATATCTTCGTTTTCCGGTTTTACTTCGATAATAAACCTGCCGTTTGATTCTGAAAAAAGTTTTTCAGTTGCTGTTAATACGCCCTCTGTTTTTATAGCGTCTATATCTATTTTAACGCCTTTGCCGGCGGCAAAGGCCATCTCGCTTATCGCAGTTACAAGCCCACCGTCAGAACAATCATGGCAAGACTCTATTAAACTCTTATTTATTGCTTGATAGATTTTTTTCATTATATTTTTAGATTCTCTTGGATACACGTTGGGAACAACTCCATCTTTAATATTTTTTATCCTAGCAAGCACTGAACCGCCAAGTTCATTTCTTGTAAGACCTAAAACATATATCTTATTACCTTCATTTTTTAAAGGCATTGTTACCGTATTTACCGCATTTTCTATAACGCCTATTGCCGATATCAAAAGAGCGGAAGGTATTGAGTATTTTTTACCGCCGATAGAATATTCGTTATGAAGGCTGTCTTTACCGGATATAAAAGGAATGTCAAAAGCTTTTGACATATCGTAACACGCATTTGCCGCTCGTACCAAACTTCCTAATATTTCAGGCTTGTTGGGATTGCCCCAGCAAAAATTATCAAGGATCGACATTTTTTCAACATCAGCGCCAACGGCAACCGCATTCCTTAAAGATTCTTCTATCGCAGATGCCGCCATTTTATACGCGTCTATTTTTCCATACTGCGGATTTAAACCGTTAGATAAAACAATGCCTTTCTTTGTACCTTTGACAACGGTATAAGGAAATATAACAGCGGCATCGCCGGGACCGGATACTTCTATGATATTTCCCTGCAACGGTTTTATAATCGTTTGCCCTTGCACTTCATGATCGTACTGCCTTATAATCCATTCTTTAGAACAAACATTTAAATCTGCAAGAGAAGCTTTTAGAGATTTTGAGATTTCGGAAGAATTCATTTTCACAGGTTTCTGAACTCTCTCTTCCCTTACTTTATAAACTGCAGACCTTGTAGGTTTTGGAATACCGTCATGAAGGAAAGACATGTCCATACTCGTTACGATATCATCGTCATATATAATCGTAAGTTTGCCGTCTTTTGTAAACTCGCCGATAAAAACAGCCTCGACATTTTCTTTTTTAAATATTTCAACTATTTTCTTTTTGTTCTTTGAAGGAACTGCGAAAACCATTCTCTCCTGAGCTTCTGAAATCCATATTTCCCAAGGAGCAAGTCCGCTGTATTTTAGAGGCGCTTTATCTAAATAAACAATTGCCCCGGTTTTCTCGCCAAGCTCGCCAATTGCGCTAGACAAGCCGCCGGCGCCGCAATCTGTAACGCCTCTATAGAGGTTTAAATCCCTTGCTTTGAGCATTGTATCTAAAACTTTTTTCTCGATTATTGGATTGCCTATTTGAACTGCGCCGACATCAGATTCTTGATCAAGCTGTATCGAAGAAAATGTAGCTCCGTGTATTCCATCTCTGCCGGTCCTTCCGCCGACAACCAAAATTAAATCACCGGGACTAACTTTTTTCTCTATTTTATTTTTAGGTATTATTCCCATTGTTCCGCAATAAACAAGCGGATTTGCCATGTAACCGTCGTCAAAACAAACGGCTCCGTTTACAGTGGGAATTCCCATTCTATTGCCATAATCTCTAACGCCTAAAACAACGCCTTTTGCTATTCTTTTGGGATGGCGCATTCCTTTTGGAATCTTTGAAGCTTTTGTATTTGGATTGCCTAAACAAAATACATCTGTGTTAGCTAACGGCTTTGCGCCAAGACCTACGCCCAAAATATCTCTTATAACCCCGCCTATACCTGTTGCCGAACCGCCGTATGGTTCAAGAGCAGATGGATGGTTATGCGTTTCTACTTTAAAGGCTACGCCGTTTTTAGAATCAAACTCGATAACGCCGGCATTATCTTTAAAGACGGACAAACACCATTTTTTATTTAGTTCAACAGTTGCTTTAAAAATAGTTTCTTTTAAAAGATTATTGTATGTTCTTTTCGTTTTTTTATTGCCTGATTCTTCCGTATATTCTATTATTCCAGTTAATGTCTTGTGTTTACAGTGTTCGCTCCAAGTCTGAGCTATAGTTTCTATTTCAACATCTGTAGGGTTTCTTTGAAGTTTTTTGAAGTAATCCTGCATCGCCTGCATTTCTGCAAGCGACAATGAAAGAACATTCTTACTGCTTAACTCAATTAATTGCTTATCGGACAAATTTAAGATTTCAATGATTTTACAATTAGTTGTACATTTCATATTGTTTTATACTCTTGAATCAATGTATTGGCTAACAATTTAGTTGCTATTTTATCTAAAACTGCTTGTGTAGCTTTACCGCGCATATAGTATTTATGCCCCGTTTTAACTTTAACTTCTTTTGCAATCCCCAAATCTTTTACAGCTTTTACTACGCTTTCTGAAACCGTATCGGTAACGCCTTTTTTATACCAAACCTTTATGACAGAAACGTCGGAGTCGACAACAGGTTTTAAATCGCATTCACAATGACGTTTTACAACATAGTTTTCAACTATTTTATCGCATAGAAGCTCCAAAGCTATTGTTTTAAGCTCTGCGGAATTTATATCGCCATCGATTACGTACAAAGGAGAATATTCAACTTTTGTCACGCGCTTAATCCCTATGCCAAGAATATCAGACAATACGCGTTCTCCATGCGAATTCTTAAACCATTTTTTTGTAAAAATCTCTATCTCAAACATTAGAACTTTCTCCCTGTCAACTTCTCGTAGGCGCTAATATATTTTTCCGTCGTTTTTTCAACAACATCTTTTGGTAATTCCGGAGCCGGAGATGATTTGTCCCATTTTATAGTATTCTCCAGATAGTCCCTTACATACTGCTTATCTAAACTATCCTGAGGCTTACCTTCCTCATATTTCTCAACTTCCCAGAATCTGGAAGAATCCGGCGTAAAGATTTCATCAATTAATATTAATCTATCGTCATAAAAACCAAATTCAAGTTTTGTATCCGCAAGAATTATACCCCTTGAGAGAGCATATTCGCTTACTTTTTTATATAGCTTGATAGAAATTTTTTGCAAACTTTCAGCGGTCTCTTTACCGACTCTTTTTACTGTTTCTTCAAAAGAAATATTTTCATCATGTTTTCCGCCTTCTTCTTTGCTCGACGGCGTAAAAATGGGTTCAGGCAGTTTCGAAGACTCTTTAAGTCCCGCGGGTAATTTTACATCGCAAACTGTCTGAAACTTTTGATACTCTTTCCATCCTGAACCGGCAAGATAACCTCTTGTTATACACTCTATGTCAACTCTATCTGCTTTTTTTACTATCGTTGACCTATCGCGTAAATATTCATATCGCTTAAGTCCTGCGGGAAAGGAATCAAAATCGCCAGTGATAATGTGATTGGGGACTATTCCCTGAACAAAATCAAACCAAAACATTGAAAGTTTATGCAACACTTTTCCTTTACTTGGTATCAGCGTAGGAAGCACGCAATCGAAAGCAGAAATTCCATCTGAAGCAACAATCAAATAATTTTGTCCTAAATCATAGACGCTTCTAACTTTGCCTTTATGCGCCAAAGGAAGGTTCACGCTATTTTCTTGATTATTCATTATAATATCCCCTTTTCATTTTAAAATTCCTATGTTCTGATTATATCATTTTTTATGTGTTATACAGCCAAATAACTTAGGCGATACCCCGCATAATTGTTCCTTAAAAATAAGTATAATTTAAGCGCATAAGAGCGTTGGGAGACTGATTCAGAATTGATTATGGATAGTAGTCGTAGTCCGACGAGCATCATAGTGGTAAAAATGTATAATAAAATTATGCGCTTTTTTACCTTTTCTTACAACAGAAACTTTACATACAGTCTATTTTACATTATCGTCATTTTTTTGCATTTTTGAATAATGTATTCTGAACCTGATGTTACATCTTTTATTTCAGACAAATCTTTTTCATTTAAAATATCTGTGTCGTACGTAGTTCTGAAAAGACTAGGCAGTCCCGAGGATTTGATTATATTAATTGACTGTTTGATTAAGTTTAAATCTCCTTTGAAAAAGAGATTATATTTTTCCATAGACGACTTTATATCCATAGCCACAAAATCTATAAGTTTCTTGGCTATCAACTCTTGTAGTATTTGCGGATTTGTTCCATTTGTATCGAGCTTAATAAAAAAATTTAAATTTTTGATTGCCGTTATAAATTCGAGTAAATCTTTTTGAATGGTTGGTTCGCCGCCCGTTATAACTATACCTCTTAAAAGTTTTGTTCTTTTTGACAGAAAAACAAAAATCTCATCTTCGTCAAATGACCGCTCAAACAAATACGGATAAACCAATTGCGGATTGTGGCAGTAAGAACACGCCATATTGCATCCTTGCGTAAAAATAACGGCGGCAGGCGCGCCGGGATAGTCTATAAGAGACAATTTTTGTAATCCGCCGATTTTCATTTATGCCGCCGTTATTTTTTAATCATGTTTGCAGGGGCAATAGGTTTTACGTATTTTAAATTCTTCTCTCTTGCCTTCATTCCACAAAGAAACTGGTCTCAAGTATCCGACAACTCTGGAATAAACTTCACATTTTGCGCCTTCAACTGAATCTTTCTGAGTTTTTAACTCATGAATCTTTTCTTGAATTTCATTTACTGTCATTGAAATTGCCCCCTTTAAACTAAACTTCGTGATTTTTTTGTTGTTAATTAACGTATAACATATTTTCAAGAGCTTTTATTTGCGAATCTATTTCTTCCGCTTTTTCATTTTTACACTTGGGGCATTCTGCATGTTCGCCCTCAATATATCCGCACTTAGGACAAACGCTAAATGTTGGAGTTATTGAAAAATATGGCAACCTGTAATTTTCACACACGGTTTTTATAAATGTTTTTAAAGCGGCAGTATCTTTAATACGTTCGCCCACAAACATGTGCACAACCGTGCCGCCTGTATATTTTGATTGCATGGCGTCTTGCAAATCTAAATTTTCAAAAATATCGTCTGTGTAATTTACAGGCAGCTGGCTTGAATTTGTATAGAAAGGCGTATCGGGCGTTTCGCTTGCAGAAATTATATCAGGATATTTCTTAGCGTCAAGTTTTGCAAGCCTGTAAGAAGCGCCCTCTGCAGGCGTTGCCTCAAGATTATAATTGTTGCCCGCTTCTTGCTGATACTGAATTAAAGTTTCTCTCATACAATCTAAAACTCTTTCGCCAAAAGCTTTGCCTCTTTCACTTCCAACTCCTTCGCCAAACAAATTCATACAAGCTTCGTTTAAGCCGACGATGCCTATTGTTGAAAAATGATTTTTCCAATATTCGTTAAAACGTTGTTTTACGCTTCTTAAATAAAAGCTCATATACGGATATAAGTTGCTCGCGGTGAATTTCTCTAAAACTCTTCTCTTTATTTCTAAGCTTTGTTTGGATATATCCATATTTGCTTTTAGTCTTTCCATAAAGTCGGATTCATTTTTTGCAAGATAACCTATTCTTGGAAGATTGATTGTTACAACGCCTATAGACCCTGTAAGAGGGGAGGCTCCAAAAAGTCCGCCGCCGCGTTTTTGAAGTTCGCGATTGTCTATTCTTAAACGGCAACACATGCTTCTTGCATCCTCAGGTTTCATATCTGAATTGATGAAGTTTGCAAAATAAGGTATCCCATATTTTGCAGTTATGTCCCACAAAGCTTTTATATTTTTGTTATCCCAATCAAAGTCGCTTGTTATGTTGTACGTGGGAATAGGGAATGTAAATACTCTTCCTTTCGCGTCGCCTTCAAGCATAAGTTCTAAGAAGGCTTGATTTAATATATCCATTTCTTTCTGAAATTCGCCGTATTTTTTATCCTGATGTTTCCCTTTAATAATAACCGATTCTTCCTTGTAGTATGGAGCGACGGTTAAATCCATCGTTAAGTTTGTAAAAGGAGTTTGAAACCCTACTCTTGTGGGAACGTTAATATTAAATAAAAACTCTTGCAAAGCCTGCTTTACTTCATCATAAGTCAATTTGTCGTAATATATAAAAGGCGCAAGCAAGGTGTCAAAATTGGAGAAAGCCTGAGCTCCGGCGCTTTCTCCCTGAAGCGTATAAAAGAAATTTACTATCTGTCCGAGAGCTGTTCTAAAATGTTTTGCGGGTTTTGCCTCGGCTTTTCCGGTAACGCCCTTAAAGCCGCTTATTAGCAAATCCTGCAAATCCCATCCAACGCAGTAAGCGCCAAGTAATCCTAAATCATGTAAGTGTATATCGCCTCCAGCGTGAGCTTTTCTTATATTTTCCGGGTAAATTTTATTTAACCAATAAATTTTACTGATTTCCGAAGAGATGTAATTATTTAAACCCTGCAGAGAGTAAGACATATTACTGTTTTCGTTTACCTGCCAGTCTATTTTTTTAAGATACTGATCAACTAAATCAACATTAAATGCAGACGTGATTTCTCTTATTTTATTGTGCTGTTCACGATACAAAATATAAGCTTTAGCTGTTTTTTTATACAAGGAGGAGAGTAAAACTTCTTCGACTACGTCTTGAATGTCTTCAATAGTGGGTTTTCTGTCTTCAATGGCGTTGCGTAAAACAGATAGAGCTTTAAGAGTAAGTCTATCCGCTATATCCTGATTGAATTCTCCGGTAGCTTTTCCTGCTTTTGCTATTGCTGCGGAAATTTTCTTGGGGTCGAAAGCTTCTCTAAGACCGTCTCTTTTTAAAATCGAACTAAAAAACTCTTCATGTCTCATTTTTCCCTCTTTGCGGTAAAAACTCCATTCAATTTAGCAAGCGAACCCCGCGCTATAAATATTCGCGATAATTTAAAATTACCCGCTATATGTTTAATAAAACGCTTCCTTGCAAGCCTTTTAACTTGCGCCTTCTCATCCTTTAAGATAATGGCTTTTACGCTTTACCATTACGGTTTTCGTTTTTCTTTAATAGTAGCCGAAACGCTTCCGAATTTTGCGGAATTTCCTGTTAGGATCAAAAACTTTTGATACTACATGTAGTATGAACGATTTGTATTAGGCGCAACCTATGCTACATTACTAAAAATAAAATGTCAATACGAAGTTATGAAATAAATGTGAAATTTATCGATGATCGAAGGAAATTTTCTAGCCTTGAGCTGCAATTTGTAACATTTTATGAATAGATAGATAAGCTTTTTGTCTTACATCGTCAGGAACAGAAATTGTGTTTTTCATATTTATAAGCGCATCTACGACCTTTGCCAGCGTGATTTTTTTCATATTAGGACATTGCGCAAGGGTCGTTACAGGATAAAAGTTTTTACCCGGATTATCTTTTCTAAGTTTATACAAAATTCCGGTTTCTGTGCCTATAATAAAATCTTTTGCGCTGCTTTTTGCAACATATCTGCACATAACGCCTGTCGACATGACGCGATCCGCCAAAGATACGACTTCAGAACGACATTCAGGATGCGCAAGAATTTCGGCATTAGGATGATATTTTTTTGCCTCCAAAACATATTCAGGCAAAATAAAGTTGTGATGCGTAGGGCAAAATCCGGTCCATATATTCATTTTTATACCCGAAGCGGTTTGAACATAATTACCTAAATTTCTATCAGGTATAAAGAGTATGTCCATATCTTTAGCATTTTTACCCGCAGCAATATTTTTTACAGCATTTATCGCATTTGAAGATGTGCAGCATATATCGCTTTCGGCTTTTACGGCGGCAGATGTATTTACATAGGCTACAACAACAGGATTTTTATACTGAGATTTCCATTCTTTTAATTGCTTGGCGGTTATCATGTAAGCCATAGGGCAGCCTGCGTTTAAATCAGGAAGTAGAACTTTTTTATCAGGACTTAAGATGGATGCTGTTTCTGCCATAAAATGTACGCCGCAAAAAACAATAACATCGGCATCCGTTTGAGCTGCTTTTCTGCTCAATTCTAAAGAATCGCCTACAAAATCTGCAATATCGTGAATTTCAGGCGATTGATATACGTGGGCTAAAATAATAGCGTTTCTTTCTTTTTTTAGTTTATTTAATTTTTCGTTCACAACGATATCTCCATTATCTATTTTCGCTTACGGTCGCGGCAAACGCATGAAAGATATACGTTTTATCGAGCATCTCTTGTTTGTCATACTTTGAGCGTTAGGTTAAAAACCGCTAGCTCTAATTACTTCTTTAATTTTTGCCGCAGAACTTTGCAACGCTTTAAACTCGTCTTCGGCAAAATCAACTTTCATTACTTGCCTTATGCCGCGCTTATGGACTATTGCGGGGACGCTTAAATATAAGTCGCTTATGCCATAATAGTTTTCAAGTAAAGACGAAACGGACAAAACGCTGTTTTGATCTTTTAAGATTGCTTTTGATATTTTAGTAAGCGCAAGTCCTATTGCGTAAGAAGTCTCGCCTTTTTTTTCTATAATTTTATAAGCGGAATCTCTTACGTCTTCAAATATTTCTTTAAGTTTTTGTTCGCCGCTACCCTCGTCGCAGTTTTCAAAATAATCTTTAAAGAAAACGTCTCCTATTACAGTTTTGCTAAACACTGGGAATTCGCTGTCTCCATGTTCTCCAAAAATTGAAGCATGAATATTTCTGGAATCGATGTTTAATTCTTTACTTATCAAATATCTAAATCTTGCTGTATCTAGCGCTGCGCCTGAGCCGATAATTTCGCGTGACGGTTTGCCTGAAATTTTGTAAGTTATGTAAGATAAAATATCTACCGGGTTTGTAGCCACAAGAATAATAGCATTTGGCGAATATTTTACAATTTCAGGGATGATTGTCTTAAAAATTTCAGCATTTCCTTTTACCAAATCTATTCTTGTTTCGCCTTGCTTCTGACCTCTTCCTGCAGTTATAACAACTAAATCGGAATCTGCGGCATCCGGATAATCTCCAGCGTATATTTTAACTGGCGATACAAACGGCGCGCCATGCGATAGGTCCATAGCTTCGCCCTCAGCTTTTTTTCTGTTGCAATCTATAAGAATCATTTCTCTTGCAACGCCGCTTATAATCATGGAATATGCATAACGCATTCCGACATTCCCGCACCCCACAATACAAACTTTTGGCGATAGTTTATTCATATATTCCTCCGTTTCGCGCATGTTAATATGAAATTGCCTAATCACAGTATATCATAAAATTGTGAGATGTTTTTGTTTTTCTCATTTGAGGATGTTACAATACCTCGCCCCGTCAGGTTTTGCCGTAGCAGGATGAATACGTAAAAGAATGGGAAAATCAGTTTTTAAAGTTCCATAAAAATTCACATACGCATATCACAATTTACAATATAACTATTTTTAGACTATAGCAATGGCAACAATGAGCAGAACTCATTGAAGGATAAGGTTCTAAGCAAGATGCTGAAAAGTAAATTATAAGACGTTGTTTGTTTAAGGGCTCTAATTTTGATAACATACTGGAAGGATGAAAGTGAATATAATGATGAATTTAAAGAAAGCGGTAACCATTGTTGTTGTCTTTAGTTTAGTATTTTGCTCTTGCGGAAAAGAAATTCCCGACAGGATAAATAACTACGCGACTGCCCGCGTGAAAAAAAAACCTATGAAAAATGTCAAGAAAGATAGGGATAAAATCAATTCTTTCTTTTCTCCAAAAGCGGATGAAATGGAAATTAAATGTACTAGTGATAAAATCTATGGTTATCACGAAATATTAGAGCTTGACACAGACGCTACTGAAGCATTGGGAGCTGAAGATGGTGGAAAAGTAATCAAGGATGCACTCCGGAGTGCTAAGCACACTGATAGGCATCCTGAATGTAGGCCGGAGACCTACAACGAAAAAAAATGTAACCTCACACAAGACAAATACATAAAAAAAGGTGAAGCTAAGCAGTTTTTATTGTCAACATGTCCAACAGTGTATAATAATTATAAACCTCACTCTACTTTTTTACATGACGATAAGTCGCTCGATGATGCAGGCGATTGGTGTAAAACATTGAGACTTGATGGAAACTGTATGAATGAAGCAAGCGAAGAAGAAATTGATAAAGCTCTCGAGAATATAACTGATGAAGCTGAGGTTGCTGAAAGACTCTGCGGGACATACCCTGATCACAGTCACAGAGAAATATATAAAGAAATGGTCGTCCAAAAAATAAATGAATTACATGAAAAAGCAAAAAAAGCAAGAAAAACAGGATCTAAAGCTGAAGCTAAGGAATATGAATACGAAGTGGAACTTGCTGAAAAATACAACGATACTATCAACATCAATGACAGCATCACAATCTGTGAAATAGCAGGTGAATTAGATAAAAAAGCAAAAACTGGCGACGCTGATGCTATTCATGAAGCTGAGGTTGCTAGAAAATTCTGCAAAACATGGCATGCTCCTACTCCTAAAAGCATCACAATCTGTGAAATAGCAGGCGAATTAGAAAAAGAATTAGAATTAGAAAAACCTGTTCTTATTAAAAAATACTGCAAAACATGGTATCCCAAAAAAGCCGTCGAAAGGTGCAAAGGCGTACCTGAAAGATACGACGAGTACAAAAAAGAAAGAAAAGCATCAAAGGAAGAGATAGAATTCTGCAATGATTGGCGTATAAATACCGGCACGTACGGACCCTGCGAAAAAGCAATTGAATTAAAAAAAAGAATAGCAGAAGCAACTGACGCCAAAAAAGATGATATTGATAATGCGACTGTTGCTGAAAAAGTCTGCAGCGCAGATAATAATAAACCTGGCACCAGCGCACTCTGCAATGATATTTATATAGAAATTAAAAAAGCGAAGGTTGCTAGAAAATTCTGCAAAGATTGGCCTAATAATGAAAGCATCACAATCTGCAAAAAAGCAGCTGAATATGTATCAGTAAAAGAAAAAGCAATTACAGCTGCAAAAGAGTTAAAAAACCGCATAAATAGAAAATAGACAAGACAATAAATGAAAAATTTGCGTGAATATAAAAATAAAGCTGGTAATCTGCCATTAAGAAAACATTCAGCGCGCCTCAATTTTAAGCTTTGCTTATATTTTGCGCTGGTTTTTTTCATGTTTTTTCTTTCATCTCCTTTAAATCAAGTTTTTGCTCAGCAAACTATTACTATAAAAAAAATAGTACGAGGCAATGTTTACGGTAATGGCGATATATCAAAAGATGGTTGTTTGGATAATAAAAGCAAACTTAAGCATTTTAGCGGCAACAGGGTAAATATTGATTCCGGCGGAAAAGTGACTGGACAAGTTGTAGGAGGATACAGCAACCTCGATCGCATAGGTATAGGTTCTTCTGATAACATTGTTTCAATCAATGGCGGGATAGTAAAAGGGAGCATTTTGGGCGGAGCGGCTTACTATAAAGAAGCTGCCGGGAATACTGTCGCGATATTCGATGGCGACATCGCGAGCCGTCGTACTGATTATACAATTGCAGGCGCCGGCGGTATTTTTGGAGGAGTGGTTGCCTTCGATGGAACTGCTACCGGTAATTCTGTCGAAATATTTGGCGGCGTTATCAGGAGCAATTTTGTTTACGGCGGATTTGTAGGAAGAGATGGCGATGTTTCTAGTAATATTGTTACAATCAACGGGGGCAAGCTGTATTCTATTTCTAGCGAAGATAATGGTCTTATTATTGGAGGATGCGCTAATCTGGGCGATGCTATCGATAATTCTGTCACAGTTAACAATGGCGCAGTTCATATGAATGTTTGCGGCGGCATTGTAAAAGGTACCGGAAATGCCACCGGTAACTCTGTTACAATTAATGGAGGTGAAATTGAAAGCAAAATTGTTTGCGGTGGAGCATCCAACAGAGGTAATGCAATAAACAACAGAGTCACAATTGCCAAAAGCCAGGGCATTAAAATTGACCTTCTTTGCGGCGGGTTAACGCCGAATGGCGATGCGGTTTCAGGGAATACTCTGTGTATAAAAACATCGCATTTAGAAGTTGAAGGGGTTAGTAATTTCCAAAACTATTATTTTTGTTTGCCTGCGGATATACAGTCCGAAGGAGATGCTGTGTTGTTATCCAAAAAGGGCGGGAAAAGCTTTGGCGATGACAAGGCGCGACCAATAAATCTTGCTAATACAAATATCAACGCTTGCATCGCCTGCGGTAGGTCGTTACAAGTTGGCGAACATTTCCCGCTTATAGAAACTCCGCAAGGCTTTCAAGGCTTTAATAAAAATAAAAAAAAACCGCTTAAGCTAACGCTAAAACAAGGTTTTGCGCTTCGGTACGATTGCAAGTTATCCGAATTACCAAGAAAACCTACAACTTTATCAACAGAACCTACAATTTTTTTAGATTTGTCGGTAGCGGGCAATGCGAAATTTAACAGAGAGGTAAAGTTGTTTTCCGAAAGTCGGGCAGCCAGCGTTGCTTTTTTAAATCAAGGATCTGATGTTATATCTGACAAAGGACTGTCTGAAGCAGTAACATCTGTTAGTCCAAACAGTATTAAATCTGTCTCTTGTTTTACAGCGGCTTCTGGCGCGAAGTTAAAATATGACACAGATTCTCATGTAAATGTAAACGGAATTTCGACGCTTACAGGTTTAGCCAAAGGAATTGATACTAAATTCGGGCAATTGACTACAGGAGCATTCTTCGAATATGGAAGCAGTAACTATACCAATAGTTTTAGCGAGTTTTCATCTGTGGAAGGCGGTGGAAATGCTGAATATAAAGGCGGCGGAGCGTTAGGGTATTTTGACTTTAGAAATAATTTTTACGGCGAAGTTTCAGGTCGTATAGGTTCCATAACAACGGCCTTTTACAGTTTAGATATTACATGCGAGCCTGATGTTTTTGCCAAATACAATTATGATACGCAATACATCGGCGCGCATGCAGGCTGTGGATATTTGTGGGATATTAACAA
The DNA here is from genome assembly GCA_020328135.1 of Candidatus Endomicrobiellum dinenymphae. Taxonomy (GTDB): domain Bacteria; phylum Elusimicrobiota; class Endomicrobiia; order Endomicrobiales; family Endomicrobiaceae; genus Endomicrobiellum; species Endomicrobiellum dinenymphae. The sequence goes on along the minus strand of JAIXNA010000001.1, from coordinate 2,426 downwards.
TAAACTAGGACTTAATTTATATGGGAAGTATTTCTTTACGCATCAAAATGGTAAAGATGTCGTTCTTCCTACAAGCGAAGTTGTTAAATTTGCAGATACAGATTCAGAGCGTATTCGCGTAGGCGCAAAATTTTCGAACAATGTAAACAAAGACGTAAGTCTTTATTTCGGCGTAGCGTACGAGCGCGAACTTGATGGAATTGTTAATGCGACTATGTTAGACAGAAATATTCCCGCGCCGAGTTTAGGAGGCGGGACGGTCGCCGGAGAAATTGGCGTTAAAGGCAGCGTCGGCGTTTGTTGTATCAATTTAAGCGCGCAAGGCTATACAGGTTCTCGAGAAGGTATTAACGGAATGTTAAGATTCTCGTTTGCATTTTTTAATTTTGCAAATCGCTGTTTAGGTTATTCATTAGAGAAATTTTACGATAAGGAAAATACTGGAAGATTTAATCAAACGTTTAATATGTCAAAGAAAGAGAGTTTTAATAAATGTTTAGATGTAATAAAAGAACTTAAAGCAAAAGTAACGCATAAGAGTTTTAGAAAAGGTTATATAGTAGCTTTTGACCTTTCCAAGAGTTTTAAAGATCTTTGTTTAGATTCAACCGAAGCGTGCATCTTTATAACCGAGACAGAAAGCGGAAATGCAAATGTTGAAGTTGTTTCAACAAACAGTTTTTTGGCTCAGGATGTTTCTGTGGAATTTTTTAAAATGCTTGGGGCAAGATAGCGGCGCGACAAACGCATAAAAGATACTATATTATCAGCCGCCTCAGCCCTTCCCTTCCCAGCAATGGGGAAGGGACTTTGAAAGACAAAGTCTTGAAAAGAGGGTTAGGGGTTGCAATTATCGTAAGATACTTTCGCGCGTTTTACCAAAAATTAGCGATAAGTTAGCTGGGGTAAGTAATTCCAAAACGGAGGTAGTTTATTATGGCAAAGATTGTAAAAATTGTAGGTAGAGAAATTATTGATTCGCGTGGAAATCCCACTGTTGAAGTAGATGTTAAACTTGACGATGGTTCTTTTGGAAGAGCGGCTGTCCCATCCGGCGCATCAACTGGTTCGAGAGAAGCTTTGGAACTTAGAGACGGCGATAAGAAGAGATTTGGAGGTAAAGGCGTATTGAAGGCCGTTGCAAATATTAACAATACAATCGCTCCAAAACTTTTAGGATTTGAAATAACAAAGCAGCAAAAAATTGACGATACAATGATTAAGCTCGACGGCGTAGATTTTAAAAGCAATCTAGGCGCTAATGCAATTTTGGGCGTTTCTCTTGCGTGCGCTAAAGCCGGGGCAAATTCAAGCAAACTTCCCGTCTATGAATACGTAAGAAAGATTTACAATATTAAAAGCGATAAATACATTTTGCCTGTTCCTCTTATGAACATTATTAACGGCGGAGAACATGCCGACAATAATGTTGACATTCAGGAGTTTATGATTGCGCCTATCAGCGCTGCGAATTTTCACGAAGCTTTAAGAATAGGCTGCGAGGTTTTTCACAGCTTAAAAAAAGTTTTAAATGAGAAAGGTTATGCTACAGGCGTTGGCGACGAGGGCGGTTTTGCGCCGAACTTAACGTCTAACGCGCAAGCTTTAGAAGCAATATGCGAAGCTGTCAAAGCTGCAGGTTATGCGGTTGGTAAAGACATAGTTTTTGCCTTAGATGTTGCCGCAAGCGAATTGTATGATAATAATAAATATACTCTTGATGGCGAAGTAAAAGATAAAGTTAAAACATCGGAAGACATGATTGCTTTTTATAAGGGGTTTTTGTCGACATATCCTATTATTTCTATAGAAGACGGTTTGAGCGAGTCTGATTGGGGCGGTTGGAAAATTTTAACCAATGAGTTAAAATCAAAGATCCAGCTTGTTGGCGACGATATTTTTGTTACAAATACAAAAATATTTAAAGAGGGAATTGATAAAGGCATTGCAAATTCAATTCTTATAAAAGTTAATCAGATTGGTTCTCTTTCGGAAACCGTTGCGGCTGTTCAGATGGCATATAAAGCGGGTTACACGGCAATTATATCGCATCGTTCAGGCGAAACAGAAGACAGCGTTATTGCAGATTTAGCCGTTGCTCTTAACATGGGGCAAATTAAAACAGGATCTGCGTCAAGAACTGACAGAATGTGCAAATATAATCAACTTTTGAGAATAGAAGAAGAGTTGGGATCAAAAGCGAGTTATTTAGGCAAGTCTGCTTTTTCGAGCATAAAGTAGTTGTAAAAAATAAAGCGGAAAACAAAAATTGACAATCAAATAATCTCTGATTTGACCGGGCGTCAATCCGCTGAAAAAGCCCTTGATTTAAGACATTCGTGGGAGGGTTGCTCTTAACATGGGGCAAATTAAAACAGGATCTGCGTCAAGAACTGACAGAATGTGCAAATATAATCAACTTTTGA